>DASRYP010000481.1:0-10080 GCA_035687165.1 Actinoplanes sp.
TGCCCGCCTGCGTGCTCAGCTATCTGGGGCAGGGGGCGCTGATCCTGCGCGACCAGGACGCGATCAGCAGCCCTTTCTTCCTGCTCGCGCCCGGCTGGGCCCGGATCCCGCTCGTACTGCTGGCGACCGCGGCGACGGTGATCGCGGCGCAGGCGGTGATCACCGGTGCCTACTCGGTGGCGGCCCAGGCCGCGCAGCTCGGCTACCTGCCTCGGCTGCGGATCGTGCACACGTCGGCGTCGGCGATGGGCCAGATCTACGTACCCTGGATCAACTGGCTGTTGATGGCCTCGGTGCTCACCCTGGTCTTCGCCTTCCGTAGCTCCGCCGCCCTGGCCTACGCGTACGGCATGGCGGTGATCGGCACCATCACGATCACCACCCTGCTCTACTTCTATCTCGCCCGGATTCGCTGGCAGACGCCGTTGTGGCTGGTCTGGTCCGGGGCGGGGGCGCTGCTCGCGGTCGATCTGCTGTTCCTGTCGGCGAACCTCACGAAGCTCGTCCACGGAGCCTGGCTGCCCCTGCTGATCGGCCTGAGCGCGTTCACCGTGATGACCACCTGGCAGCGCGGCCGGCAGGTCGTCACCGGTGAGCGTGAGCGAGCCGAGGGTTCGCTGCGGGCCTTCATCGACCGCCTGCGGGACCACAACGGCTCGTACGCCCGGGTGCCCGGCACCGCGATCTTCCTCAACCGCGGCAACCAGACCGCGCCGCTGGCCCTGCGCGCCAACGTCGAGCACAACCACGTGCTGCACGAGCAGATCCTGATCCTCTCGATCGAGACGATGCCGACCCCGCACGTGCCGGACGACGAGCGGATCCACTTCGACGACCTCGGGTACGCCGGGGACGGGATCGCCCACGTCAACGTCCGCTTCGGCTACATGGACAGCCCGGACGTCCCGGCGGCGCTGCGGCTGCTGGACGTGCCGGTCAAGCTGGACCAGGCGTCGTACTTCGTCTCGAAGATCGAACTGGTCCGGGGGAGCCGGCCCACTCTGGCGCCGTGGCGGAAGCGGCTCTTCACGGCGACCTCCTACATCACCGCCGACGCCGCCGAATTCCTCGGGCTGCCCCGCGACCGTACGGTGATCATGGGTTCGCGCATCGACGTGTGATGGCACCACTTTGGCACCGCTATGGCTTGCCTGTGGTGCCACCAGTGTGCCACGATGGCACACATGGATCTGACGTCGTACGTGAGCACCCTAGGACGTGAGTTCGCCACCCTGGCCGAGGCCGGTGGCGACGAGTCACGTGCGCTGGTCGAGCGCCTGACCGGGGCGCTCGAGTCGGCGATCCGGATGACGTTGCTCGAGGCGCTCGCGGCCGCCGCCGACGAGATCACCCGGGACCTGGCGCCCGGCTCGGTCGAGCTGCGCCTGCGCGGGCGCGATCCGAGCTTCGTCGTCACACCGCCACCCACCGAGCCCACCGAGCCCGCGGGCGCTGTCGCCGAGCCGGCCCCCGACGGCGATCTGGTCGTCGCCGAGGACGGTCCCGCCGCCCGGATCAACGTCCGCATGCCCGAGCAGCTCAAGACCGCGATCGAGGAAGCCGCGGCCAGGGAGGGTCGCTCGGTCAACGCCTGGCTGGTCCGGGCGGCGGCCGCCGGTCTGCAGCGCCCCGACCAGGCTCCACCGCCGCGCACCAAGCGGGCCGCGCAGCGCGTGACCGGCTGGGTGCGCTGACCCTCCCGTTCTGCTTCCCGCCGCCTCTTCGACCCTTCTGCCTCCCGACACGTCTCCGACCCTCGGGGACGACTCACCGACCCATGAAGTGGGGACCGCCATGCCTGTTTTCGCAACGTCCGAACCGATCTCCGTCGTCGTCGAGCTCAGCATCGGGAACGTGCGGGTCACCGCGAGCGAGCGCACCGACACGGTCGTCGAGGTCCGCCCGAGTGAGGAGTCCGACGAGTCCGACGTCGAAGCCGCTCAGCAGGTCCGCGTCGACCGCACCGACGGCACGCTGCGGATCATCGGCCCGAAGCGGCTTTTCGACTTTTCCAAGAAGACGAGGTCGGCCGACGTCATCATCGAGCTGCCCGCCGGTTCGAGCGTGTCCGCCGGGACGCAAGCGGGTGACCTCCACTGCGCGGGCCGGCTGGGCGATTGCCGGCTCAAGACCTCGGCCGGCGACGTCAGCGTCGAACGCACCGGCTCGCTGCGGCTGAGCACGTCGGCCGGTCAGGTGCTGGTCGGCCGGGTCGCCGGGAACGCCGAGATCTCCACCGGCTCTGGCAAGATCAAGATCGGCGAGGTCGAGGGCGACGCGGTGGTGAAGAACTCCAACGGCGAGACCACGATCGACGCGGTCGGCGGTGACGTGCGGGTGCGGGCGGCCAACGGTGACATCACCATCGAGCGGGCCGGAGCCGGCGTCGACGCGAAGAGTGCCAACGGAGCCCTCCGCGTCGGCGAGGTGAAGCGCGGCTCGGTCGTCCTCGGCACCTCGATGGGCGCCATCGAGATCGGCATCGCCGCCGGCACCGCCGCCTGGCTCGACCTCACCACCGGATTCGGGCACGTGCGCAATCAGCTGGACGACGCCGCCGGGCCGGACAAGGCCGACGAGACCGTCGAGGTGCGCGGCCGCACCTCCTACGGTGACGTCACCATCCGCCGTTCCTGACCGGACCAGCCAGATTGCTCAGTGACAGGGAGATACGCGGCATGGAACAGAATTCGGCAATCCGCGTCACGGGACTACGGAAGTCCTACCAGGATCTGGAAGTGCTCAAGGGGGTGGAGCTGGACGTCGCCCGCGGGAGCGTGTTCGCGCTGCTCGGGTCGAACGGCGCCGGCAAGACCACGATCGTGCGGATCCTCGCCACCCTGCTCAGGCCGGACGACGGCACGGCGAGCGTCAACGGATTCGACGTGGTGGCCCAGCCGGACCAGGTGCGCGAGTCGATCAGCCTGACCGGGCAGTTCGCGGCGGTCGACGAGATGCTGACCGGCCGGGAGAACCTGGTCATGATCGCCAAGCTGCGCCGGGTCGGCCGCCCCCGGGAGGTCGCGGACGACCTGCTCGCCCGCTTCGGCCTGGCCGACGCGGGGCAGCGCCGGGTGTCGGGCTACTCCGGTGGCATGCGCCGCCGGCTCGACATCGCGATGAGCCTGATCGGCGACCCGCCGGTCATCTTCCTCGACGAGCCCACCACCGGGCTCGACCCGGAAGGCCGCATCGAGGTGTGGCAGGTGATCCAGAAGCTGGCCGAGAGCGGCACCACGGTCCTGCTCACCACTCAATACCTCGAAGAGGCGGAGAAGCTCGCCGACCGGATCGCGATCCTGCACCAGGGCACGATCATCGTCTCCGGCACCCTGGCCGAGCTGCGCAAACTGCTCCCGCCCGCACAAGTGGAGTACGTCGAACGGCAACCCACCCTCGAAGAGGTCTTCCTGGCGATCGTCGGAAAGAAGGAGCAGCGATGAGTACGCATTCCCTCGCCGACACCGGGGTGATGCTCGGACGCACGATGCGGCACATCACCCGCAGCCCCGACACCATCATCACCGTCACGATCATGCCCATCGCGTTCCTGCTGCTGTTCCGGTACGTGTTCGGCGGCGCGATCCAGGCGAACACCGACAACTACGTCAACTATCTGATGCCCGGTGTCCTGCTCATCGCCATCGCGAGCGGCATCTCGTACACGTCCTATCGCCTCTTTCTCGACTTGCGGAGCGGCATCTTCGAACGGTTCCACTCGATGCCGATCGTGCGTTCCTCGGTGCTGTGGGGACACGTGCTGACCTCGCTGGTGTCCAACGCCGTCTCCGTGGTCGCCATCGTGCTGATCGGGCTGGTCATCGGCTTCCGCTCGTCGGCCGGGTTGCTCGCGTGGCTCGCCGTGGCCGGCATTCTCGCCCTGTTCACACTCGCCCTGACCTGGGTGGCGGTGATCGCCGGGCTGTCGGCCTCCTCCGTCGACGGCGCGTCCGCGTTCTCGTACCCGATCGTCTTCCTGCCCTTCGTCAGCTCGGCGTTCGTCCCCACCGGCACGATGCCCGGCCCGGTCCGCGCCTTCGCCGAGAACCAGCCCGTCACCTCCATCGTCAACACGATCCGGGCGCTGCTGGACCAGCAACCCGTCGGCCACGAGATCTGGATCGCCCTGGCCTGGTGCGCCGGTGTCCTCGTCGTGGCCTACGCCTTCGCGATGCGGGCCTACCGGCGAAAGATCGCCTGAACCCCAGCGCCGCCCAGCCGCACCGACCGGACCGCCGGCTGCGGCCGATCGAGGTAGCGCATCCGCTGCTGCGGCACCCCCGCCGCTCGCAGGAGGGCGGCGAGTGCGGGACGCGGGTTGTCGATGAGGACGACCACCTGGTAGTCGTCGCCCAGATCGCAGGCGGCGGCGACCGTCCCGACGTTGATCGGGTCGATGGTGACGACCTCGGAGAGATCGAGGATCAGCCGCAGAGGCCGGATGTGCAGCAGCGTGCGGACGACGAGCCGGCGCAGTTCCGGGGCATGGTCCAGGCCCACATCGCCCGTCGGGTGGACGATCACGCTGCCGTCGGCGGTGGTGCGAACCTCGAGACCGTGGGCTCGCATCGGACCGCCTCTCGTCACCCCGTGTTCACCCTTACGATCACGATAGGTGGCGAAAAGCGGGATGCAATCAGAAGCCGGCACGTCATTCCGGCGGCGGCGGTGTGCCTTTTCCCCAGGAGATCGCCCGCCGGCTGACCATCGCGGTGCGCACGGTCCCTTCTTGGGCATGTCGCTCCACTAAACGCCACCGGCCGCGTCCGTAGCGTGAAGCGCCGTCCGGCAACGACCCGCGGCGCTGGGTCGACCCGGATGAAACGCACAGAGTGACTCCCAAAGTGTCAAGTTGGCCCGCGCATGGTCGAAGTTTGCGGCAACTGAGTGACGCGGCGTCGCTCTCGCGAAGGGAGTTCGGGTGTTCGGGAGCAGCAAACGGGTCTTGGCCGAGCAGGTCAACGCCGATCTGGCCGAGTCCCAGGCGGACGTCCAGGCGATCACCGCGGTCCTGCGGGCGATGGAGAGCGCGCCCTCCGTCGAGAAGGCCATCGGCACCGCGCTCGAACTGGTCCGCGGCCTGTTCGGCTGGGCCTACGGCTCCTACTGGCAGCTGGATCCGAGCGGCAAGGCGCTGCATTTCTCGCAGGACAGCGGCAGCGTCAACGAGGAGTTCCGGCGGGTCACCCTCGAGTCCTCCTTCGCCGAGGGCGTGGGGCTGTCGGGGCGTACGTGGCGCTCCCGGGACCTGGTCTTCGTGCGGAACATCGCCGACATGACCGACTGTGTACGCGCACCTGTCGCGGCCCGCGCCGGCGTTCGGAGCGGGATTTGTTTCCCGCTCATCGAGGACAACCACGTCGTCGGCACGATGGATTTCTTCGCCACCGAGGAACTGCACCCGTCGGAGGGCCGGCTCGCGGTTCTGCGGGCGATCGGTCAGCTCGTCTCCGGAGCGCTGGCCCGCCTGCACGAGGGCGTCCGGCAGGAGAAGGCGGCGCAGGACGTCGAGGCCGTCTCCACGGTGATCCGCGACCTGACCCAGGCCACCAGCCGCGACCAGGCCCTGCAGTCCGCGCTGGAGACCATCCGGCAGGACTTCGACTGGCAGTACGGCTCGTTCTGGCAGCTCGACGACACGGACAACGTGCTCCGGTTCGCGATCGAGTCGGGCGACGCCGGTGCCGAGTTCCGCCGGGTCACGATGTCGGCCTCGTTCGCCAAGGGCGTCGGGCTCTCCGGCCGGGCCTGGGCCAAGGACGACCTGGTCTTCGTCGAGGATCTCGGCGAGCTGACCGACTGCGTACGCCGTCCGGCGGCCCAGGCGGCCGGGGTCAAGTCGGGCGTCTGCCTGCCGATCAAGGTCGGCGGCCGGATCGTCGGCACGATGGACTTCTTCGCCACCCGCACGCTGATCATGTACCCGGGCCGGGAGAGCGCGCTGCGCAACACGGCCTTCCTGGTGGGTCAGGCGCTGGAGCGCTTCGCCTCGGCGCAGCAGCTGCACAGCGCCGGCAAGCAACTGCTCGACTCGATCGCCGAGGTGGAACGCAACGTCACGTCGGCCGCTGCCGTCGCGGCGCAGGGGGAGCAGCTCACCGTCGAGGCCAACCAGCAGGTGGCCGCGCTGGGCGAGGCCAGCGCCGAGATCAATCAGGTGGTGAAGACGATCCAGTCCATCGCCGCGCAGACCAAGCTGCTCGCGCTGAACGCCACCATCGAGGCGGCCCGGGCCGGCGAGTCCGGCAAGGGCTTCGCGGTCGTCGCCGGCGAGGTGAAGGAGCTCTCCAGCGAGACCGAGCGGGCCACGACCGAGGTCAGTACCAAGGTCAACGCCATCCAGGCCCGCGTCGACGCGGTCACCGCCTCGCTGGCCCAGATCCATACCGCCGTCGAAGAGATCAACCAGACCCAGAAGCTGATCGGCGGCGTCCTCACCGAGCAGGTCGCCGTCACCGGCGCGATCCTCAACTGACCTCCTCCAGACCAGGAGTATTTCCCATGTTCAGCAACGAGATCCTCGCATCGAGGCCGTGGACCCGGCTGCAGGACGGAAACCGCAGGTGGGTCGAGGACCGCAGCACCGCCGCCGGTAGCCGGGGAGCGGTCCGGCGAGCCGAGACGACCGAGTCCCAGACGCCGTTCGCCCTGGTCCTGGGCTGCTCCGACTCCCGGGTGCCGGCCGAGATCCTGTTCGACCAGGGGGTCGGCGACCTGTTCGTGGTGCGGACGGCCGGACACGTCGTCGACTCGGCCGTGCTCGGCTCGGTGGAGTACGCGATCGAGATCCTCGGGGCCTCGCTGCTCGTGGTACTCGGCCACGAAGGCTGCGGGGCGGTCGGCGCGGCGACCCGTATCGTCGACGGCGCGCAGGTCCCGCCCGGCTTCATCCGGGACGTGGCCGAACGCATCGCGCCGAACATCCTGCGGGCCCGTCACGCCGGCGCCACGACGGCCACCGAGGTCGGCGACCAGCACACGCTCCTGACCGTGGAGCTGCTCCGGCAGCGTTCGGCCCTGGTCGACGACGCGATCGGGCGCGGAGCCGTCGAGGCGGTGGCGGCCCGCTACAGCCTCAGCAGCGGGACCGTCATCGAGCTGCGCCAACCGGTTCTGGCGGGCGTCTGAGCGCCTCGCAGCACGGCCACGAGCCGGTCGTACCCGATGGGTCTCGGTCCGGACCCGGCCCGGTGCTGCTGGTCCGGGAGGGTGGCGCGGTGACCGACAGTCGTCGCCGGCCGCTGACGTGACCACGACGGGCGGGCGTCGAGCCCGGATCCGCGCTCTCGCGTGACGTGCGGGTAGAGTGGAGGTGGATCACCTCCCCCCGCCACTAGGCCCGCCCCGTTTGCAGTCCCAAGGCCCGCCCGTTTTGTGCTGACGGGTCGGCGCCGCGTCCATGACCAGTGCCGACGTACCAGCGGACGTCCCTGGACGCGAGCAACACCCCGACACCACAGGAGTGCGAATGACGTACGCGCCAACCTCCCCCACGGTCACGCCGTCGACGTCGCGCGAGCCGGTCAAGACCCTGCGTGAGAAGGATGCGGACAGCTTCCACGCCGCGCTCGCCCGGATCCTGTTCGCCGGCCTCGACGACGCCCTGCAGGCGGGTGACCACCCGCGAGCGGTCGGCTTCATCAACCGCGGCTTCGCCGAGGGCAACCCGCGGCTGGGCTGCGACCTGCTCTACCAGGCCATGTCGGTCGTCGGCACCGCCCGCACGTGGACCGTGCAGATCGCTCCGCAGACCCAGGTGACGCAGCGCACCGAGGTCTGACCGCGCTCGCCCGTCACGCCGGTGCGGGCTTCCGCAGGTGCGATGCGAGGAAGATCTTGTCGCGCGAGGTCATCCGCTCGGCGACCTCGGCGACCTCGGCGACCTCGGCGACCGAGCTAGTGGCCACCATGCTCATCCCGGATGAGCAGTGCCGTGCGGCCGAGTCCCCGCCAGGCCGAGAAACGCAGGTCGTCGCTGCGCAGCGGATGCTGCGGGTGGTAGCTCTCCGACGAGTTTGCGGAAATGCAAGAACGGTCGACGTGAATGCGGACGAAGGAGATCCGACGCGGACGCCGGACCCTGCGGTTCCTCACGCATAGTCCCGACAGCATGCTTTCGGCCCGGCGGTCTGTAAAGTGTTGTAAAGGCGGGTGTATATGTGTGGTCCAAGGGCGAGCGGCGCCGGCGCCGCGCTCTGGAACTGTTGAGGTTGCTGTTCGGGGGCGGTGCTTGATCTGTCAATTCCTTGTCGGGAATCTGTCACTACTGGCAGTGGAGCGTCGTGGATTGAAGACTGGGACTCCCGACCGATGAGGCGATCCAGATGACCCCCGCGGGACCAACCGACTTCGGTGTGCTGTTCCGGCTGTGGCGTCTACGGCGTGGGCTGAACCAGCGGCAGTTGGCCGCGCTGATGAGTTACGACTCCTCCTACATCAGCCACATCGAGTGCGGGCGGCATGTGCCGACCCAGGCGGTGGTGCTACGAGCCGAGGCCGTACTGCGTACGGGTGGCGCCATCGTCGAGGCGGCCGTGGCGGACGGGGCCGCGTTGCGCGAGCGGGTGTCCCCGGCGAAAGCCCTGAGCATCCTGGGTGTCGGCGCCGTCGTCGACCAGGAGATCGCCTCGCTTCACCTTTCGCGGGAGTGGGTCCACTGCTCCGTCGCGCGCACGATCCGCAACGTCGGGACGGAGCCGATCAACCGCTACACGGCCTACGTGGACGTCGATCGCGATCCGGTGAACGCGTCGGCCTCGGCGGCGTATTACAGTTCCGATCCGATCACCTGGGACGAGTTGCGGTTTCACGCCGAGATAGACACGGCCCCCGGTGAGCCGCTGGACTTCCAGGTCGTTCACGACCGTGATGCCTATAAGCAGATCGCGGTGCGGTTCGAAACCGGCGGCGCGCGATTCCCGATCTATCCCGGCCGGTCCGCGGTCGTCACCCACTCGTACCGGGTGCGGGCCCAGAAATGGGGCCCCTACTTCCGTCGTGACATCCGCACTCCGACCGAGGAACTGCGGGTAATCATCCGATTCGACATCGAGGCGAATCGGGTCCGGGGATCGGTGACGTCGTTGAACTCGGAGGAGCCGGAGGAGATCGTGCCGGCCCTCGCGCGCCGCGCCGGAAACTTGACGCTGCGCTGGGCGGGCTCAGCGCCGTCGCTGCAAAGCGTCTACGAATTCCGGTGGTAGCCGGACACTCCTTCGGGATCGGATGAGCAACCTGCGTCAACTTCCGCCGGCTTACGGGCCGTGACGGGTCTGAGCGGGTCGCACGATCCCCGCGTCAGGAGGGACGCACCGCCGGCCATCTTCGGGGAAAGCCTCACCTCAGACGTTCACCGCGAAGCGGGCAGGTCAGGGCGCGACGTCGGCGAAGGGGGACTTGCCGACGGCCAGGCGGGCGTCGAGGGCGGCCGGGCTCAGGACGTGGTCGCGGACCAGGTAGCCGGCGCCGGCGATGCCCGCTCGGGCTTTGAACTTCGTGGGGACGATGCGGAGCTGGCGGGTGGCCAACGGCAGGGAGCGTTGGTAGACGACCTGGCGGATGCCGGCCAGCAGATCGTCGCCCGTGGTGGCGAGCAGGCCGCCGAGCACGATGACGTCGGGGTTGAGCAGGCTGGTGGCGTACGCGACGGATTCGCCCATGACGCGGCCGGCGTTGCGCAGGCTGGCGACGGCGGCGGAGTCGCCGCGGCGTACCCGGTCGGCTATGTCCCGGGCGTCGTGTCCCTCCTGGAGGTCGCGGGCCAGCGCCCAGCCGCCGACCAGGGACTCCAGGCAGCCGACGTTGCCGCAGCGGCACTGCGGGTCGCCGAAGCCGGCGATATGGGCGTGGCCGATGTCGCCGGCCGCGCCCTGGGCGCCCCGGTTGATCGCGCCGTCGATGACCATGCCGCTGCCGACGCCCGTTCCGGCCTTGATGAAGAACAGGTGGCGCTGGGTGGGCCAGTGCCGACGGTGCTCGGCCAGGGTGAGCAGGTTGACATCGTTGTCGATCAGGACCGGAACGGGCCAGCTGCGACGCAGGTGGCGACGGATGTCGTACGCCTCCCAGCCGGACATGATC
>DASRYP010000482.1:0-2015 GCA_035687165.1 Actinoplanes sp.
CGCGACCACGGCCCTTCGCAAATCCTCGGGCAGTGACGCGGCGTGTAACGCGAGCTCGTCCAACACGGCCGCCATACTGAACGCCGCGGCCGGATGGCCCCTCGTTCCGGCGTCCTGGTCGGCGATCGCGGTGCTTCGGACGTAGCTATTCAGCTGGTTTGAGTGTGGGTGGTAGCCATGCGCCGGTGGTGAAGAGTTGGCGGAGGGCGTCGAGTTTGTCGAGTCCCCATTTGGTGGCTGTGTCCAGGTAGGACTGGACGATGGCGAAGTCGGTGAGGCCTTGCAGGGTGCGCCAGCAGCCGCCGGAGGTGCGTTGTTGGATCTTGACGGGCCTGCACGCGCGCTCCGCTTCATTGTTCGTGAACGGCACCGCGAGATCCGCGGCAAACCTCAAGATCATGTCTTCGAACCGTCTGAACCGCGTGATGAGGGTGCGGGCCTTGTCGGCGAGCTTGGAGTGTTCGCCCTGGTTGTCGGTGTTGCCTCGGGCGAGTGCTCCCAGGTAGTGGTTGCGGATCTGCTTCAGCGTGGCTTCGTCGAGGCGGTCGGCGCCACGATCACGGGCCTCGTGGGCGGCGCGGTTGGCTTCCAGCAGGGTGTTGGCCATCGCCTGCGCCCATAGTTGGCCGTCGGGGTCGGCATCGGAGATCGACCGCAGATCGCGCAGCAGATGAGCTCCGCACCAGGCATGTGCCGCCTGGAGGTGTGCGTAACCGGCGTAGCCGTCGCGCACCAGCACCCCGGTGAACTGTCCGAGGACACCGCCGGCATCGATGCTCGCCGCGGAGCGGTCGCCGACGTGCATCAACGTGAGGTATTCGGTGCAGGCCACGTGGACGTAGGCCAGGGATCCGGTGGCGCGGCCGGGTGTCTCGTCGGCATGCAGCACCGGCGCGGTGGCCAGCAGGTTTCGCATGTGGCCGAGGAACTTCTTCTCCAACTGTCGGGCGGCGCGACCACGGATGGCGGCCAGGAACCCGGTGGACACATCGATCGCGGTCAACGTCTCCAGCAGGTCGCGGGCGCGCCCGACCGGCAGGTAGTGCGCGCAGGTGAGCAACGCGGCGCGGGCGAGGGTTTCCGGGCCGATCCGCACCGGCGAGCCCGGCGCGGCCACAATGCCGACGTGCTCGACCGGCACGGCCTCGTCGTCCCAGCCCGGGGTGGTGACCACCCCGCAGCACGCGCAGACCTTCGAGATCCGCACATACTCGGTGACCTTCGGGGGCGGCGCGGGCTGGATGTCGACGATCTGACGCCGCTGACGGCCGTGTTCGGTGGCCTCGACCAGTGACGCGTCACAGGACCGGCAGCGGCCCGGCCGGATCTCCAGCCGCTCGTCCGGGTCGTCGATCAGGCAGCGCGAGGACGACGAAGAGCCCGGCTGCTTGCCGGACTTGCGTCCCGACCTCGTCCGCGACGAGCGCATCTTCGCCGGCTTCTTCGCCCACGGCGCATCCGACGACGGAGGGCGGGAGGAGTTCGAGGAGTCCCCAGCGGCCTGGCGCTTCAACTCCGCGATCTCATCGGCCTGTTCCCTGACCACCCGCTCCAGCTGCGCAACCTGCCCGGTCAACACCGCGACCATGCTCTTCAACTCGGCGTGATCGGCACGCACCGCAGCCTCGCTCGCCCGAAGCTCCTCCACCTCAGCACGCAGCGCGGCGTTCTCCACCCGCAGCGCAGCGTCGTCCACAGCCGACTGCTCGTCGGGCGGGCGATCGGGCACGACGACACCCTGCCCAATCCGACACCGAGATCAACTCGACACGCCGACGATCACGTCACACCAGCCCCACCAGCCACAACGCGCACGCCGCCGCCGCTCGCAACACCGGGACCCGTCCGCCGACGGATGACCGTCGACGCGCCGCCCGTCTACGCGCTGGAAGTGGCGCGGAACGTGCCGCCGAGGTGAGCGGCAACAGCTGAATAGCTACCAAAGCACAGCAAAGGGGGAGGAGGCAGCGCCGACACCAAAGACACTCAACGAGTTAGGCCGGTGCACGTGCGGC
>DASRYP010000483.1:0-4397 GCA_035687165.1 Actinoplanes sp.
TCGACCCAGGCCAGGTCGGTGCCGCCGAACCCGGCCCCGGCCCCGGCCCCGGACCGCGCCGACGAGTTGACGGTCGGCGTGGCGGCGGAGTCCGCCCCCGTCGCGGTGCATCCGGCCAGACCGAGGACGGCGACGAGCAGCAGGCCGGGAATAGCATTCACGTTCGCGATTCTGGTCTTTTCCCGGCACCCCTGTCAATGAGGAGATATTGACCGACCGCGACATTGCCACAACGGTGACGAGCGCCCGAATTTCGGTTATTCGCGCGCTCGCCGGCCGTCGCACTCACGTCCGGCTCGGGGCGACCGAGAGCGGGCGCCGCGGCCTCGACCGCGACGCCCGGGGGACGAACTCAGCGGCGCCCGGGGGGACAACTCAGCGGCGATAGACGCCGAACTCCCACAGCGAATAGCCGTACGTGGTGGCCCGCGCGACGCCGTTCATCCGGACATAGCGACCGGTGCCCGAGACGCTCAGCTCGTCGAGGCCGCCGTCCCCGCCGGCCGTCGAATAGATCGTCGTCCAGCTGGAGGCGTCGTTCGAGGTCTGGATCTGGTAGCCGGTCGCATAGGCCGACTCCCAGGCCAGGCGTACGTGGTTGAACGACTGGACCGAGCCGAGGTCGACCTGCAGCCACGCCGTGCCGATCCACTCGCTGGCCCACCGCGTGCCGTAATCGCCGTCCGTCGCGTAGACCGGCAGCTGGGGCCCGTTGCTGCCGGTGGGCTGATAGGTGGAGGCGGTCGTCGTCCGGCCGCGCGACAGGTTCGTGCCGGTCTCCGGCGGCGCGACCACCCGGATCGACTTCTGCTCGATCCCGACGTTGCCCTGACCGTCGTAGGCGTACACGTAGACCTTCCACACCCCGAGCCGCTCGGGCGCCTTCGCCGTGAACGTGCCGTTGCCGTTGTCGGTGAACGTCACGTTGGCCAGCCCGGTGCCGCCACCCGCGTACTTGTCGGAGTACATCAGGTTGTACCGGATCAGGTCGCCCTGCGGATCGGCGGCCGTCACCCCCACCGTCAAGGAACCCCCGGCGGGTACGGCGGTCTGGTTCGACACGGTCATCGCGGTGATCTCCGGCGGCGTGTTGACCGGCGTCTGCCCGGTCCAGGCCCGGCTCAGTGAGTAGTAGCCGTGCCGTCGCCACCCACCGGTGAACGTGTTCAGCCAGACCCCGCCGAAGTCGTTCTCGAGCCCGTAGTGGAACTCGGTCGCGCCCAGCGCCACCTTCGGGTGCGCGTTGATCGCGTTCCAGCTGCTCGCGTACTGGTCGCGTTTCTGCAGGTCGGTTGGCTCGGTCGGCACCCCGTTGACGTCATTGGGCACCTCCCACTCGCCCGCCGGGCCGGCCTCGGTGACGATGTAGGGCTTCGGGTAACCGCCGGCGACCCAGTCCGGATAGATGGCGCCCATCGCACCGTACGAGTTGACCGCGAGCAGGTCGAGATCGGGCGCGTACTGCTTGTAGTAGGGCCAGGCCCCGGTGTACGCGTCGGTCGAGGTCACCGGATGGTTGGGGTCGGCCGCGTGGATCGCCTGCGCCACCTGATTCACGAACTTCGCGTACCCGATCCGCCGCGCCTCCACCTCGGCCGCCGGCAGCCCGTGGTCCTGCATGGTCAGGATGACCTCGTTGCCGACGTCCCACAGCAGCACGCCGGGGTTGTTCTTCAGGGCGTTGACCCGGTTCACGATCTCGGCCTTGACCGAGTTCAGGTACGCGGTGTCGTTGACGTAGTCCGCACCCTGGTTGAGCCAGTGCCCGACGATGACCTTGAGGCCCTGCCGGGAGGCCCGGTCGAGCAACGTGGGCGTGTTCGCGTCGTCCACACCCCACGTGCGGATCGTGTTGGCGCCCATATTCTTGAGGTCACGCAGGTAACCGTCCGCGGCTGCCTGCGGAGGACCGTACGTGAGGCCCTTGATCTGGTACGGCGAGCCGTTGACCAGCAATTGCCAGGTGCCCTGGCCGCCGGTCACCTGGACGACGTTCGGCCCGGCCGGCGTGGCCGGATCGGTCATCGCCGGCGGGACGGTGCCGCTCGCCGTGCGGGCCACGCTCACCGAGTCGACGCTGAGCACGCCGCCCGACGTCGTGTCCGCGGTCGGCGTCGTACGCCCGGCGACCGCGTTCGGCAGGGAGCCACCGATCGCCAGGTCGAGCCGCAGGAAGAAGCCGTGCTGCACGGCCGCCCGCCACGCCACCACGCCGACCTGCGACTGCCGTACGACCCAGGTCTGCCGGCCGTCCAGCGCGAAGCGGATCTCCTCGTCGGTCTTGGTCCGGTCGATGATCTGGCTGTACTCGTGGTAGCCGGTCTGGCAGCCCAGGCAGCTGGCGAAGCCGGACGAGCGACCGTTGTACTCGGCGCACGGCCCGTCCGGGGCGGTGCCGCAGTGCAGCGTCTGGGCCAGCTGGCTACGCCCGTTGACGTTCGTCAGGATGTCGGTCTCACCGACGCCCGGCCAGTTGTTGTAGTTGCCCCGGTACGCCGCTCCGGTCGCCCGGAAGCCCGGCCAGTAACCGAGCGCGTTGGCCACGTCGGGTTGCTTGAGCACGGCGGTGAATTTGGTCTGCTGCCCCGGCAGCGGCTCGAAGTCGGTCCGCTGTGTCTCCAAGCGCCCCGACGTCCAGTTGCCGTTGCCGTCCCGGATCGCCTTGATCGACAGGCGTCCGCCGCCGTCGAGCGAGACGTTCGCGGTGCTCGCGCTGGCCGTCTCGACCTCACCGGTGCCCCACTGGGCGGCACCGCCGGGATACGAGGTGCCGGTCCGCAGGAGCCAGTTGGCCGACGACGGCGAGCTGCCGGCCGCGCCGTCGAACGTGTCCTGCCAGACCGTGGTGAAGTCGCCCGGCGGGTTCGTCGGCGGGGGCGGGGTGGTCGTGCCGGTCGTGCCGTAAACCTTGAACTCCCACAGCGAGTAGCCGTAGCCGCCGTTACGGGCGGTGCCGTAGAGACGCACGTACCGCCCGCTGCCGCTCACGGTGAGCGTCTCGGTCCCGCCGGTGCCGTTGGTCCGCGTCTGGATCGTGGTCCAGGCATTGCCGTCCGGGGAGGTCTGGATCTGGTACGCGGTGCCGTAGGCGGACTCCCACTGCAGGACGACCGAGGTGATCGTCGCGGTGGCGCCGAGGTCGACCCGCAGCCATTGCGGATCGGCGAACTGGCTCGACCAGCGGGTGCCGGCGTTGCCGTCGGTCGCGTTGGCGGCCCCGGTGTCGGCGGTCTCATTCGACGAGGCGGTGGTGGGTTTGCCCTGCGAGAGGAGGGTGTCGGCGGCGTAGGCGCCGTGCGGTGCGGCCAGCGTGAGGCCGGCGGCGGCGAGGCCGAGCACTAGGGGGATGGCGAGGCGGCGCCACGCGCGTGGCGGGGAGGAAGCCGTGTTCACGAAGACTCCTGGGGGATGTCGGGAGACTGGGAAAGCGCTCTCCATGAATGGCCGTAGTGTTTCTCCGGGCTTTCACGCGTGTCAATAGGTGGTCGTGGTTCCGGACCGAGAAGACGGCCCATACCATGACATCGGGGGCTTCGGCCGGGTCCTGTGGACAAGTCTGGGAGAGCGTTCTCCGATCAGTCGTTCATCCCCTGGGCGGTACAGCTCCGAAAAAGTTCTCAAGAATGTGGGGAGCGATGTCGAGCCCGACGGAGCGGCTCCGACCACCCGGCGACAGCAACGACTGAGAGGAACCTCCCGATGAAGTACATCGTGATGATGTTCGGTGACGGCGGCGAGATGGTGGCCACGGCCGACCCCGCCTGGGTGCGCGACATGATGGCGTTCATGGGCGACTTCAACGCCGAGCTCACCAAGACGGGCGAGCTGGTCGAGGCGCGCGGGCTGGCGTTCCCGTCCGCCGCCAAGACGATCAGCTACGAGGACGGCCAGGTCGCGGTCACCGACGGGCCCTATGCGGAGAGCAAGGAGTCGCTGGCCGGGTTCTGGATTCTCGACGTCGCCGGGGAGGAGCGGGCGATCGAGCTGGCCGGCCGGGTCGCGTTCTGGGCCCGCAAGGTCGAGCTGCGCGAGGTCCCGGACGGCCCACCGGAATACGACGAGAACTGAGCACGACTAGGGCCGAGCACGACAAGGGCTGAGCACGACAAGGGCTGAGCACGACAAGGGCTGTGCGGCGTGGGCGGGGGTGGGGGCGGCGGTGCGTGAGCCGAGAGTGCCGGACGGGCTGTTGCGGGAGCTCGCACCGCAGGTGCTGGGGGCGCTCTTGCGCAGATACGGCCAGTTCGACGCGGCCGAGGACGCCGTACAGGAAGCGCTGCTCGCGGCCGCGCTGCAATGGCCCCGGGAAGGCACTCCGGCGAGCCCCCGTTCCTGGCTGATCTCGGTGGCGACCCGGCGGCTGGTCGACGAGTTTCGCAGTGACAGCGCCCGCCGCC
>DASRYP010000484.1:0-4366 GCA_035687165.1 Actinoplanes sp.
CGGCTGCGTGGGTCGGCGATCAGCCACGCAGCATCTCCGCCACCAGGAACGCGAGCTCCAGGCTCTGCTGGGTGTTCAGCCGCGGATCGCACGCCGTCTCGTAGCGGTCGGGCAGGTCGAGGTCCTCGATGCCCTGCGCGCCGCCGAGGCACTCGGTCACGTCCTCGCCGGTCAGCTCGATGTGGATGCCGCCCGGGTGGGTGCCGAGACCGCGGTGCACCTCGAAGTAACCCAGCACCTCGTCGACGATGCGGTCGAAGTGCCGGGTCTTGTAGCCGTTCGACGACTCGTGCGTGTTCCCGTGCATCGGGTCGCACTGCCAGACGACCTTGGCGCCGGCCGCGGTCACCTTCTCGACGATCGGGGGCAGCGCGTCGCGGACCCGCCCGTTCCCCATCCGGCTGATCAGGGTCAACCGGCCGGGGAGGTTGTCGGGGTTGAGCTTCTCGCACAGCTCGATCGCGGTCTCGGGGGACGTGCCCGGCCCGAGCTTCACGCCGATCGGGTTGGCGAGGCGGCTGATGAAGTCGATGTGCGCGTGGTCGAGCTGGCGGGTGCGCTCACCGATCCAGAGGAAGTGCCCGCTCAACCCGTACGCCCGGCCGTCGCTCACCCGGGTCAGCGCGCGGTCGTACTCGAGCGCGAGTGCCTCGTGCGAGCAGTACAGGCTGACCGTCCGCAAGGCCTCGTCGTCGGTCATGCCGCAGGCGCGGATGAAGTCGAGCGCGCGGTCGATCTCGCGCGCGATGGCGTCGTAGCGCTCCCCGGCCGGCGAGGCACGCACGAAGTCCTTGTTCCAGTCGTGCAGCCCGTGCAGGTCGGCGAGACCGCCCGCGAGGTACGCCCGGAGCATGTTCATCGCCGCGGCGGAGTTCGCGTAGGCCCGGATCATGCGCTGCGGGTCGGCCACCCGCGCGGTCTCGTTCGCGTCGAGCGAGTTGATCAGGTCGCCGCGGTACGCCGGCAGGCCGAGCGAGTCGGTCGGCGCCGAGCGCGGCTTGGTGTATTGCCCGGCGACGCGGGCCACCTTGACCACGGGCATCGAGGCGCCGTACGTCAGCACGACCGCCATCTGGAGCAGCGTGCGCGCGTTGGCCAGCAGGTGACTCTCGGTGTTGGTGGCGAACGTCTCGGCGCAGTCACCGCCCTGGAGCAGGAACGCCCGCCCCTCGCACACGTCGGCCAGCTTGGCCCGGAGCTGGTCGACCTCGTAGGGCGCGACGATCGACGGGACGTTGTCGAGAACCCCGCAGACCGAGGCCACCTCGTCCAGGTCGGCCCACGGCGGCATCTGCACCCGGGGCAGACTGCGCCAACGGTCGAGGCCGAGCGCCTCGTCCTCGGCGGAGTCGGTCGACGGGCGGGACGTCTGGAGAGCGGGGTTGCCCACTCCCGGGTAGCTGAGCTGATGCCACTCTCGGCGCATGACTGAAAGCGTACGGAAGTGGGGCACCGAGCTCGCGCCCGGTGCCCCACTTCGCACTGCGGAGAAGAACGTCTTCAGTCCCTTTCCGGGTGGCGGTGGGTGGTGGGGATGGGCGGATCAGAGGTTGTTCTTGATGGCGCTGATCAGCTCACCGTTGGTGGTGTCGCCCGAGAACTCCCAGAAGAACGCCCCGGCGAGACCCTGGTCCTTGAGGTAGGTCATCTTTCCGGCGATGGTCGTCGGGGTGTCGTAGCTCCACCAGTTGCTGCCACACTTGGCATACGCCGTGCCACCGACCGTGCCCGTCGCCGGGCAGCTGTTCTTGAGTACCTTGTAGTCCTCGATACCGGCTTCGTAGGTGCCCGGCGCGGCGCCCGAGGCGGATCCGCCCGGAGCCGCCTGGCTGACCCCGGTCCAGCCGCGGCCGTAGAAGCCGATGCCGAGCAGGATCTTGTTGGCCGGCACGCCCTTGCTCTTGAGTTTCTGGATCGCCGCGTCCGAATAGAAACCGGCCTGCGGGATCCCCGAGTACGAGGTGAGCGGCGAGTGCGGGGCGGTCGGGCCCTGCGGGGCGAACGCGCCGAAGTAGTCGTAGGTCATCGGGAAGACCAGGTTCAGCTTCTGGATGCCGGACGCGTAATCGGCCACGTCGAGCTTGCCGCCGTTCGAGCCGTCCGCCGTGATCGCCGAGGTGACCAGGAAGTTCTGGCCGAACTTGGTACGCAGCGCCGAGATCACGTTGTTGTACGAGGCCGGACCGGACGCGTCGCAGCTGAGGCCGCAGGAGTTCGGGTACTCCCAGTCGATGTCGATGCCGTCGAACACATCGGACCAGCGGGAGTCCTTGACCAGGTTGTAGCAGGAGTTCGCGAACGCGGTCGGGTTCGCCGCCGCCTGGGTGAAGCCGCCCGACCAGGTCCAACCGCCGAACGACCAGATCACCTTGATGTTCGGGTACGCCTTCTTCAGCTTGCGGAGCTGGTTGAACGAGCCCCGCAGGGCACCGGCGTCCCAGGTGTCGGCGACTCCGTCCACACTGTTCGCCGTGGTGTAGGCCATGTCGTAGTCGGCGTAGGCGTCACCGATCGAGCACTGCCCGTTGGTGGTGTTGCCGAAGGCGTACAGGATGTGGGTCAGCTTAGCCGCCGAGCCCGAGGTGACCAGGTTCTTGACGAAGTACTGGCGCTGGTAGACGCCCCACTGGGCGAAGTAGCCGACGACGTTCTTCCCACTCGGGCCGGACGTGGGGGGCGTCGTCGGCGGGGTGGTCGGCGGCGTCGTGGGTGGCGTGGTCGGCGGGGTGGTGGGTGGCGTGGCGCCGTCGCAGACTCCGTTGTCGATCCAGACGTCCCACTGTCCGCTGTGGGTGGCGGGCGACTCGTTCTGCGTCCACCACTTGGCGGCGTAGTTATGGCCGCTCTGGGAGGCGACGTTGTCCTTGACGTAGGTGGATGCGGCAGACCACGCGGGGGCACAGGCCGCAGCAGCCGATGCCTGGCCGGCCGGGATCGCGGCGGTGGCGGCCACCATCACGATCGCCGACACCCAGGTGGCGCGGCGGAGGGATTTCTGCACTGGGTCTCCTCTGAACAGTTAGGAAAGTTTCCAAAAAGTTCGTTAAAGAGACGGTAGTCACGGTAATCGATGGCCGTCAAGATGCGGGTCCGGGATTACGCAAAGGCTTAACTTTGTCGCGCCGACGGCTACGGGGTGCACGCTGACGGACACTGCGCGTAGTCTGCCGTCATGATTAACACCGACGTCGTTGTCACTGAGGCTCAACGCCGGCGATGAGCATCCGCGTAATAGGAGTCGATGCATACGCGCTCGGCTGGGTCGGTGTGGAGCTGCGGGACGGCTCGTTCGGCCGGGCCGTGCTGGCGTCCACGCTGTACGAGATCGTCGTCGGCAGTTCGGGCGCCTCAGTCATCGGAGTGGACATTCCCCTGGGCATGCTGCCCGACCGGTGGCGGGCCGCCGACACCCTGGCCGCCGACCAGCTCGGCCCCCGGCGCGGCAGTGTGTTCCGGGTTCCGCCGCGCGCGGTCTGGCAGGAGTCCGACTTCACCGCGGCCAACCGACTCTGCCGCGAGCTCACCGGGGCCGGGCTGAGCCGGCAGTCCTGGGCGCTGCGACCGAAACTGCTCGAGGCGAACGCGATCTGGGAAAGGCATCCGGGCCTGCTCTTCGAGGCCCACCCCGAGGTCTCGTTCCGCACGATGGCCGGCGAGCCCATTCAGTACGCGAAGAAGACCTGGACCGGTCAGGCCCGGCGCCGAGATCTGCTGGCCCGCAACGGCATCGTGCTCCCCGACCAGCTCGGGCCGGCCGGTCAGGCGCCACCGGACGACATCCTCGACGCGGCCGCGGTCGCCTGGTCGGCCCATCGGATGGCGACCGGGACGGCACTGAGCCACCCCAGCCCGCCCGAGGAGAACAACGGCACCAAGATCGCTATTTGGTACTAGTCTCGGCCGCGATCCGGCGGGCCCGGTCGCGAGCGGCCTCGATCGCCCCGAGGAAGGCGGCCCGCAGGCCGTGGACCTCGAGTTCGCGCAGCGCTGCCGCCGTGGTGCCGGCCGGCGAGGTGACCG
This sequence comes from Actinoplanes sp., assembly GCA_035687165.1. Lineage (GTDB taxonomy): Bacteria > Actinomycetota > Actinomycetes > Mycobacteriales > Micromonosporaceae > Actinoplanes. The sequence continues at coordinate 4,021 of DASRYP010000484.1, forward strand.
ACTCGCGCAGCTTGGCCGGGTGCTCCCCAGAGTCGCGCAGCATGACCGCCGAACCGAGCGCGGTCTGCACCGCCAGCTCGTGGGCGGTGGTGCGCGGCAGGCCGAGCAGAACACCGGCCTCGATCATCGCCTCTACCACCAGATAGAGGTAGGCCGGGCCGGAACCGGAGAGCGCGGTGACCGCGTCCTGCTGGCTCTCGGGCACCCGCAGCGTACGGCCGAGGGGCTTGAAGATCTCCTCGGCCACGGCGAGGTGTTCCTCGGTCGCGTGCTCCCCCGGCGAGAGCACCGACATGGCCTGGTCGACCAGGGCCGGGGTGTTCGTCATGACCCGCACGACCGGGGT
>DASRYP010000485.1:0-4284 GCA_035687165.1 Actinoplanes sp.
CGGTTGCCCGACGGCGCGTTCCAGGCACGGATGGCGTCGGCCTCGGCGGTGGTCTCCGCCTCGGGCCACGAGGCGTTCGGCATGGCGGTGGCGGACGCGCTGACCGCGGGCATCCCGACCGTGGCCTCCTTCATCCCGGCGCACCGCGAGCTGGCCGCGATGGTCCCGCCCGGCGCCGCGCTCTGGCTGGTCAACCCGGACGACGAGGTCGCGCTGGCCGACACGCTGCGGGTCGCCGCCGGCACCGACCGGGCCGAGCACCGCCGCAACCCGCTGCCCACCTGGAGCGACGTCATGCTGGCGACCCGGGAGATCTACGCGAGCGTGGCGCCTGTGCACGGCGCCGTCAGCCGATGACCCGCACGCGGCAGGTCGTGCACGACCGCCCCCATCGCCCCCATCGCCCCGACCTTGCCGGGGCGGAAAAACCCCGGTCGCGAGCTGTGCTGAGGGCCGCCTCCCTGACCGTGGCCGGCGTCGCGGGGGCCGCCCTGCTGGTAGCGGCGAACCTGGCCGCCGAGCGGGACACCGGCCGGCAGTTCGGCCTGTTCTGGCAGGGCCTGCTGGTCTTCACCCTGCCCGCGGTCGTCTGGCTGGTGCGCCGGGACACGAGCGCCCGGCAGCGGGTGGCGATCCTCACCGCATACGCGTGTTTCACCTTCCTGCCGAAACTGCTGCGTACGCCGTCGGGCCCGCTCTTCCACGACGAGTTCGCCCACTGGCGCCAAGCTCGCGAGATCCTGGTCGACGGCCGCCTCTTCGAGCAGAACCCGATCGTCAAGGTGGTCGGCGACTTTCCCGGCCTGCACGCCGCGGTCGCCTCGATCTCGGCGCTCACCGGACTGTCGATCTGGGACGCCGCGCTCGTCGTGCTGATCGTCGCGCACCTGCTCGTGGTGCTCGGCGTCGCTGTGCTGGCCGCCGAGATCTGGCGCGATGACCGGATCGCCGCGGTCGCCGCGCTCGTCTACAGCCTGAACAGCTCGTTCCTCTTCTTCGACACCCAGTTCGGGTACGAGTCGCTCGCGATCGCGCTGCTGGTCTGGACCCTCGTCGCGCTGCATCGGGCCCTGCGCGGGCCGGGCCGCACCCGGCTCGGCTGGTCGGCGGTCACCCTGACGCTCACCGCCGCGACCGCCGCCACCCATCACCTGACCGCCCTCGCGCTGGTCGGCATGATGCTGATCCTCTGCGTGGTGGCGACCGCCGGGACGCTGCGAGGCCGGCTTCCGCAGGCCGTGACCTGGACCGCCTGGGCCCTGGCGGTGGCCGCCGCCGCCCTGGTCGTGGCCTGGCTCTGGGCCCTCGCGCCGCGCACGGCCGGCTACCTCGACCCCTATCTGGCCCGCGCGCTCGACCAGGTCGCGGCGCTGGCCGGCGACCGCGGCGAGGGTGGCCGCACCCTGTTCCGGGCCTCGGTCTCGCCCTGGTGGGAGCAGCGGGCCGCGTTCGTCGCCCAGGGCCTCACGGCGCTCGCGATGGCCGCGACCGCGTGGTGGCTGCGCGGCCACCGCGAGGGTGACCCGGTGTCGCGCACCAGTTCGCTCGCCATGCTCGTGCTCGGCTCGCTCTATTTCCCGGCGGCGCTGCTGATCCTCACCCCGTCCGGCGCCGAGGGCGCGCGGCGCTCCTGGGCCTTCAGCTACCTCGGCATCGCCCTGGTGGTGGCGCCGGTCGTGATGGCGCTGCTCGACCGCGCGGTCCGCCGGGTATCCCGCGTGGCCGTCGGGGCCGGGCTGCTCGCAACGTTCGCGGTCGTGCTGGTCGGCAACACCGGGGCCGGCCTGAACCCGTCCTACCGCTTTCCCGGCCCGCCTGTCTTCGGCTCGGACACTCGGTCGGCCACCCCCGAGATCCTCGCCGCGGCGGCGTGGCTGCGCTCCACCCAGGGCCGCGACCTGCGGATCGTCGCCGACCGCTACTCCGGGCTGATCCTCGGCTCGTACGGCGGACAGCGGCCGGCCACCGGCTCGCCCTCGTTCACCACCTACGAGCTCTATCTCGCGCAGCCCGGCCAGGCGCTGTCGCCGCGGTTGATCCAGCAGCTCAGCTCGTGGGAGTTCGGCTACCTCGTCGTCGACCGGCGGATGGCCCGCGAGGTGCCGGAGATTCAGATCTACTTCGAGACGAACGAGCCGATCCCGCACGACGGACGGCCCGCGTTCACGCTCGGTCAGCTGACCAAGTTCGACGGCACGCCGTGGACCATCAAGATCTACGACAGCGGCACCATCGCGATCTACCGGTTCGACTTCGCCTCGCTCGGGCAGCAGGTGGGCCGGTGACGACTCCCCGCCTGATCGCCCTCGCCGGGGCCGCGCTGCTGCTGCTCGGCTTCGGCGACGGCCAGCCGTTGGCCTTCTCCGCGTTCTGCCTGATCGCGCTCCTCGCGCTCGGCGAGCTGTGGCTGCGCACGCTGACCGGCGAGGCGATGCCACCGATCATGCGGATCGGCCTGGCCACCGCGGCCGGACTGGTCAGCCTGCCCGTGGTGGCGATCGTCCTGCACGTCAGCGGGGTCCCGATCGGTCCCCGAACCGTCGGCGCCGGGCTCGCGGCCCTGCTCCTGGTGCTCGGGACACTCGTGCTGCTGCGCGAACTCGGCGGCCGGCCCCTGGCCGATCCGCGCCTGCCGCGCATGATCGGCGCGGTGGTGATCCCCGGCCTGCTCACCCTGAGCGGCGGGTTCCTCGCCCTGCGGGCGTACGTTCAGCTGCCGCACCCGCCGGAGCCGGGGTTCACCAGCCTGGCCCTCAACGGCTGGGCGGCCGACATCAACCGCCCGGTCGTCATCCCGGCCGGTGGCGCCCTCGTCCCCGTCCGGGTGAGCAGCACCGGCCTGCCGACCAGAACCGAAGACCTGGGCGTACGGGTGGGCGAGCGGCGCGTCGCGGGCCGCGCGCTGACCGTCGAGCGGGACGCGGTCCGCTCGGTCGACGTCCTCGTCCCCCCGCCGCCCGACCACTGCCTGCACCGCATCGAGATCAGCCTCGGCGCGCTGAGCACCGTCTTCTACGGCCGCGGTCCGGCTGTCCGGGGGCTCGTCGGATGCTGAGAACCGTCGCGCGGGACTCGCTGGCCCGCAACAGCATCCTGATCATGGCGAGCACGGCCGGCACCGCCGGTCTCGGCTACCTCTACTGGCTGCTCGCGGCACGCGAGACGAGCCAGCCCTCGATCGGCACGGCCACCGCGCTCATCTCGGTCGCGACCGTGGTCAGCCTGGTGTCCAACCTGGGCATCGGTCATCTGTTCATCCAGCGGTTGCCGGGCGCCGACCTGGCCGGCTGGTCGCGGATCGTCAGCGCCGGGCTGCTGCTCGGCTGCGGCGCCACCGCGGTCGCCGGCCTCGCCGCGGCCTGGGCGCTGCCCTCGGTGGCCGCGAACTTCGCCTTCCTGCGCAGCTCGTCCGGGGTAGCGGCGCTGGTCGTCACCTCGGTCGCGCTGACCGCGTCGACGCTGCTCGATCACGTCTTCATCGCCCACCGGACCGGACCCGGCCTGCTCGCCCGCAACCTCGCGCTGGCCGGCGGCAAGCTGAGCACGCTGGCCGGGCTGACCTGGGCCGGTTACGGCGGCGCGGGTGTCGTGCTGCTCGCCTGGACGTTGCCGTCGCTCGCGGTCACGGCGTACACCCTGGTCTCGGGGCTGCCCCGGCTGCGGCCGGGGGTCCGGCTCGGTGGCGCCGGCATCGGTACCGAGCTGCGGCTCGTGCGGGGTTCGCTGAGCGGCCACCACCTGATCAACCTGGCCCAGGCCGGCCCGACCGCGCTGCTGCCGGTGCTCGTCACCGCGCGGCTCGGGGCCGAGGCCAACGCCCAGTTCTACGTGGCCTGGATGACCGCGTCGGTGCTGTTCATGGTCTCGCCGGCGGTCGCGTCGGCCCTCTACGCCGAGCGCGCCAACTCCGTCCAGGCCGGCCTGCCTCGCGCCGCCGCCGTCGTGCTCGCCGTGACCGGTCCGCCCGCGCTGCTGCTCTTCTTCGCCGGCGACCACGTCCTCGGCCTGTTCAGCGCGGGTTATGCCGCCCAGGGGGAACTGCTGCTGCGGGTCCTCGTGCTCGCCGCGCTGCCCGACGCGATCACCAACCTGGCCGTCGCGCACTGGCGCTCGCTCGGCCGGTTCCGTCGCTGCCTGCGGCTCAACCTGCTGATGGCCGGCGTCGGCCTGACCCTCGCCTGGCTCTGGCTGCCCGGCACCGGGATCGAGGCGGCCGGGATCGCCTGGCTGGTCGGGCAGTCGGCCGGAGCCGTGGCCGTCGTCGTCAGCGTGTTCGCCCGGCGG
>DASRYP010000486.1:0-2266 GCA_035687165.1 Actinoplanes sp.
GCACCGAAGGCGACCGAACTCTTGATCGTGCCCTGGAAGGTCGGGCCGGCCTCGGTCACGCCGAGGTGCAGCGGGTACTCGCACTGCTCGGCGAGCTGCCGGTACGCCCGGATCATGACGACCGGGTCGTTGTGCTTCACCGAGATCTTGATGTCGCGGAAGCCGTGCTCCTCGAAGAGCGAGCACTCCCAGAGCGCCGACTCGACCAGCGCCTCGGCGGTGGCCTTGCCATACTTCTGGAGCAAACGCTTGTCGAGCGAGCCCGCGTTGACGCCGATGCGAATCGGCACGCCCGCACCGGCGGCGGCCCGCGCGATCTCCTTGACCTTGTCGTCGAACTGGCGAATGTTGCCCGGGTTGACCCGGACCGCCGCGCAGCCGGCATCGATCGCGGCGAACACGTATTTCGGCTGGAAGTGGATGTCGGCGATCACCGGGATCTGCGACTTCTTGGCGATCGCGGGCAGCGCCTCGACGTCGTCCTGGGACGGCACCGCGACCCGCACGATCTGGCAGCCGGACGCGGTCAGCTCGGCGATCTGCTGCAGCGTCTTGTTGACGTCGGCGGTGAGCGTGGTCGTCATCGACTGGACGCTGACCGGCGCACCACCCCCGACCGGCACGTTGCCCACCATGATCTGGCGGCTCTTCCGGCGGGGCGCCAACGGGGGCGGAGGCAGGGCCGGCATACCCAGACTGACAGCGGTCACTTCACATCACCTGTTGAAGATCGTGATCGGGTTGATGATATCGGCGGTAGCGGTCAACAACGTGAACACACCACCGATCAAGATGACTGCATAGGTGACAGGCATCAGTTTGTAGTAGTCCACGCGGCCCGGGTCCGGCTTGCGCAGCCGACCGTAGAGCCATGATCGCACCCGTTCGTACCAAGCGATAGCGATGTGACCGCCGTCAAGTGGCAGCAGCGGCAGCAGGTTGAAGATACCGATGAAGACGTTGAGCGAGATGAAGACGTTGAGGAACAACTCGGGCACGCCGTGCTCGATCGCCTCGCCACCGAGCCGGCTGGCCCCGATGACGCTGATCGGGGTGTCGGGGTCGCGCTCGCTGCCGGTGATGGAGTGCCACAGCGCGGGGATCTTGTCGGGGATCCGCTTGAGCGCCTCGAACGTGTTCTTGAACAGGAAGCCGCCGAAATCAGCGGTCGCCGGGAACGCCGAGACCGCGTTGTACTTGTATGAGGACGGCACGGTGGACGAGTCCCAGGCGACGCCGGCCACGGCAACTGTGGAGGTCGGGCCGTCCTCGTCGGTGAACGGCTTGCGCTGCGCGGCGACGAGGTCGACCTCGGTCGTCTTGGTGACGCCGTCCCGCTCGTACTGGAAGGCGGTCTTGCCGGCCGGCAGGCTGCGGATGACCTCGGTGAGCTGACCGTAGGTCGAGATCGGGGTCGGGCCGACCTGGGTGATCCGGTCGCCGGCGCGCAGGCCCGCCGCGTAGGCCGGGCCGGGGACCGCGCCGTTCTGGCCGGGGACGCACTGTGCGCCCTGCCCGGTCGGGGGCAGGGTGATGTAGGTGCAGTCACCGGGCGAGATGACCGCCGGCTGCTTGGCCTGTTCCTCGACCGTGCCCGGGAAGGACGTGTTGGGCAGGCCGATCGAGATCGCGGCGAAATAGGTGGCCACGGCGGCGAGCAGGAAGTGCGTGATCGAGCCGGCGGACATGACGATCGTGCGTTTCCAGACCGGGAACCGCCACATCGCGCGGGGCTGGTCCTCGGGGGCGACGTCGTCGTCCTGCGGCGTCATGCCGACGATCTTGCAGAAACCGCCGAGCGGGATGGCCTTCAGTCCGTACTCCGTCTCGCCTTTCTGGAACGAGAAGATGGTCGGACCGAAGCCCACGAAGTAACGAGAGACCTTCATGCCGAAGGCTTTGGCCGTGACCATGTGGCCGAACTCGTGCAGGCTTACAGAGATCAGGATGGCCAGCGCGAACGCGGCGAATCCCAGCCAGTACAGCATCAAGCTCCTTTAGCCGCAGTAGCGATCATCCGCTGTGCCTGGGCGCGTGCCCATGATTCGGCGGCGAGCACCTCTTCGACGGTACCCGGCTCGGCCAAATCGGGGGCCGCCGCGAGCACTCGCTCCAAGGTGTCGACGATGCCCAGAAAAGGTAGCCGACCGACGACGAACGCGGCCACACACTCCTCGTTGGCGGCGTTGAAGATGGCCGGGCGGCAATGCCCCGCGCGACCGGCCTGCTTGGCCAGCCGGACGGCCGGGAACGCTTCCTCGTCGAG
>DASRYP010000487.1:0-5830 GCA_035687165.1 Actinoplanes sp.
TGATGGTGCCGTCCGGCCCCGCGATCGTGGTACCCAGCGACACCGGCACGGAGTGCAGTGTCAGGACGACCGTCGAGCCCGGTTCGAACCCGCCGCCGGTGATGGTGATGGATCCGCCGGCAGTCGTCGTCGCGGACCCGGCCGGCACCGCGTCCGACGGCACCTCGGCCGGCGCTTGCGGGGCTCCGGCCGGCACCACGGTGGTGGTGCCGCTCGACGCGGTCGAAGTGCCGTCCGGACCGGCGGCGGCCACGCTCACGGTGTATTCGACACCCGCCGCGAGCCCGGTGATGGTGCACGGGCTCACGGTCACCGTCGCGGGGCAGGTGACGGCCGGGTAGTCCGCCGCTGTCGCGGTCACGGTGTACGAGGTGATGCCGCCGCCCACATTGGCCGGCGCCGACCAGGACACGGTGATCGCATTGGTGCCGGCGCTGCCGCTGACACCAGTCGGGCTGCCCGGCGCACCCAGGGCGACGACACCGGTGCTCGCCGAGGCGGTCGCCGTGCCGATCTCGTTGGTGAGAGCCACGCCAACGGTGTACGTGCCGCTCTTGTTCGTGACGAAGGTGCAGCTCGGCGTGGACGAGTCGACCACGGTCGTGCAGGAGTTGCCGGTCAATACGGCACCGGACGGCGACTGCACCGTCACGGTGTAGGACTTCGTGACGCCACCGTTCCAGGCCGCCGTGGCCGCCTGGCCCCAGCTCGCCGTCACCGTCGCGGACCCGGGAACGGTGCCCACCGCCAAGCCGCTCACGGTCGCGGACGGAGCCAGCCGCACCTGCGCGACGACACTCGCCGCGGTGCCGGTGCTGACGTCGGCCTCGGTGACCGGAGCCACCGTGACGGTAAAGGCGCCACCAATACTCGCCGTGAACGAACAGCCGGGGCTCACCGAGTCGGCCACGTCCGCGGTCGTGCAGTTCTGCGGGGTCAGCGCCGCTCCGGGCGGACCGTCGACCGTCACCCGGTAGTTCTTGGTGCTGCCACCACGCCAGCCGATCGCGCCCAACTGGGCCCAGCCGACCTGCACCGTGGCACTGCCGGGCGTCTGCGTCGCGGTCAGTCCGGTAACGACCGCGGTCGGCCGGAGCGCGATGCCGCCGGGCTTGGTGGTGCCGGAGAGCGCCGCGCCGACCTCGTTGACGGCGAAGACCTCGACCGTGAACGGCCCCGGCGTGCTGTTGGTGAACGAACAGGACGGCATCGGGCCGTCGGCGACGCTCGGACACGGCGTGGTGGTCAGGCCGTTCGCATCGGTGAGCGTGACCTTGTACGTCCGGGTGACGCCCATCGACCAGGCCGGGTCGCCGGTCAACTGCGGCCAGCTCACCTGCACGGCACCGGAACCGGCCAGGGTGGTGACGGTCGGGTCGGCGACCGTGCCGGACGGCACCGCCAGCGTGATGTGCCGGGTCGCCTGGGCCTGGGTGCCGTTGCCCACCTCGTTATGGGGAACGACGTGCACGGTGTAGTCGCCGGCCGCCGGGACGGTGAACGCACACTGCGGGGTCACGCTGTCGTTGATCGGGCCGGCGGTGCAGGAGTCGTCGGTCAGCGCGCCGGCCCCGGCCGGCCGGTCGACGGTCACCAGGTAGGTGCGCTGCTGAGCGTCCTGCCAGCCGACGTCGGACAGCCTGTTCCAGCTGACGCTGACGACGGCGGAACCGGTGCCGGCCACTGCGGCGAGCCCGGTCACCGGACCGGTCGGGACGGCCAGGGTCACGTGCCCCGTGCCGTTGGTGCTCTGACTGCTGGTGCCGGTCTCGTTGACGGCGGTCACAGTGACCGAATAAGTGCCTGCCGAAGCGGCGACGAAGGAGCACTGCGGGGTCGCACTGTCCGCGATCGCGCCGACGCAGCCGTTCTGGCTCAGCGGGGCAGCGCCGGGCGGCAAGGCGATGGCCACCTGGTAGTTGTGGGTCTGGCCCTCCCACTCGGTAGCGTCCAGCGCGGTCCAGCCGACCGCCACGGTGCCCGAGCCGGGCGAGGTGGTGACGGTGACCGCGCTGGGCTTGCCGGTGGGTGCGCTCAGACTCAGACCGACCGTGTTTGTAGTGCTGTTCTCGCTGGTCCCGGCCTCGTTGGCCAGGGCGACCTGGACCGTGTACGAGCCGGAGGTGTCGGCGGTGAAGGTGCAGTTCGGCGCCACACCATCGGCCACCGTGGTGCAGGTGTTGGGGTTGAGCACCGCGCCCGACGGCTTGGTGATCGTCACGACGTAGTCGTGGGTGCTCACCGCACCGTTGAAGGCGGCGGCGTTCGCCCGGTTCCAGAGCACCACCACGTCGCCGAAGCCGTTGGTGGCGAGCGCGCGCAGGTTGGTCACGGTCGCGGTCGGCTTGCGGACGACGTGCGCGGTCACGCCGACCGCGGTGCCGGTGCTGAGGCCAGCCTCGTTGACCGGGGCGACCTTCACGACGTAGTCGCCGCCGATGCTTGCGGTGAAGTAACAGGTCGGAGTGGCCGAGTCGGCCACGTCGGCAGTCGTGCAGTTCTGCGGCGTCAAGGTGGATCCGGCCGGGCCGTCGACCGTCACCCGGTACGTGTTGGTGGTGCCACCCCGCCAGTCGGCCGGGTTCTGCTGCGTCCAGGCGACCTGCACGGTGGCGGTGCCGGGCGTCTGGGCGGCGGTCAGATCGGCGACCAGCGCGGTCGGCTTGCGCACGATCGCCCCGACCTCGGTCGGTCCGCTCGCCGCGGGGCCGACCTCGTTGACCGCGATGACCTCGACCGTGAACGGCCCCGGCGTGCTGTTGGCGAACGAACAGGACGGCGTCGGGCCGTCGGCGACGCTCGGACACGGCGTGCTGGTCAGGCCGTTCGCATCGGTGAGCGTGACCTTGTACGTCCGGGTGACGCCTTCGGACCAAGCGGAGTTCCCGGTCAGCCGGGGCCAGCTCACCACGACATTGTCGGAGTCGAGCGTGGTCGTGACGGTCGCGTCGGAGACGGCACCCGACGGCACCACCAGAGTCACGTGCCCGGTGGCCTGAGCCGCCGCGCTGGAACCGGCTTCGCTGCGGGCAACGACGTCAACCGTGTACGTACCCGCCGAGGCGGCGGTGAACGAGCAGTCCGGGGTCGATGAGTCGGCGATCGGCGCGGTGGTGCACGAGTTGGCCGCTACCGCTGCCCCGTCCGGCCGGGTGATCGTGACGAGATACTCCCGATCGGTGGCGTCCTTCCAGTCAGGAGTCGGCAACTGGTCCCAGTTGACAGCGACCGTCGACGACCCGGCCGAGGTGACCACGTCCAGGCCGGTGACCGGGCCGTCCGGCGCGGCCAGAGTCACATGGACCGTGTCGGACAGGCTGACGAGGCTGTCGCCCACCTCGTTGAACGCGGTCACCTCGACGGTGTAGGTGCCGGCCGTGGTCGCGGTGAAGGAGCAGCCCGTCGCCGAGTCGGTGTTCGCGCCGGTCGCCAGTGCCGCACAGGACAGATCGGTCGTGGTGCCGCCGGTGATGTCGACCTGGTAATGGCGGTCCTCGCCCTGCCAGTCGGCGTCCGAGATCCCCGTCCAGGTCACCTCCACCGCGCCGGTGCCGACGGTGGCGGTCGCGTTCAGGCCGGTCACCGCGGCAGCCGGCACGACGAGGGCGACGGTGCCCATGTCGGTCGCGTCCTGGGCGCTGATGCCGGCCTCACTGACCGCCTTCACGTGCGCGGTGTACTGCCCGGCCAAGTTGGTGGTGAAAGTACACGTGGGCATGGGGGTGGCTGTCATCGGCGGGGTGCAGGTGCCGGGGTCGACGACCGCGCCGACCGGGGAGTCCAAGGTGACCTGGTACTTCCGATCGGTGGCGCCGTGCCACGCCTCGGTGGCCAGCGCGGTCCAGGTCACCGTGACGCTGCCACTGGCCGGGGTGGTGTCCACGAGCACGCCCTGGACCGGACCGGTCGGGGCGTGCAGGACCAGGGTCGAGGAGTCCTGGGCGCTGGTCGTGCTCGGGCCCGCCTCGTTGACCGCCGTCACCGTCACGATGTATTCGCCGTCGGCATTGGTGGTGAACGAGCACGTCAACGCGGTCACCGGGACGGCGCAGCCGTTGGGGTTCAGGATCGCGCCGGGCGGGCCGACGATGTGCACCGCGTACTCCTCGGTGGTGCCGCCGCTCCAGCTTCCGGCCCCGTCGATCAGCGAGTCCCAGGTCACGGTGACCACCGGGTTCCCGGCCGCGGTCGTGACGGTGACCGTCCCGACGTCACCGGTGGGCACCGCGATCAGTGCGACCGGCAACGCGGTCGAAGGATCTGACGACAACGAACCCGCATGGTCGCCCACGGCGATGACCTTGACCGACACCGTGCCGGACCCGGTGATGTGGCAGGCCGGGAGCGTCGCGTCGGCGCAGCCCACCGGCACGTCGTTGACGGTGACGGCGTAGGTCTGGTTGGTGTTGTGCTTCCAGTCGGCCGGCGGGTCCCAGGCGATGTCGGCATTGCCGTTCGTGGTGGCGGTGATGCGCACATTTGTGGCCGGGTCCGGGACGTCGGGGATGTCGACCGACAGCGTGGCGTCGCTGTGCAGAACCGCCGAGTTGCCGATCGCCCGCACGATCACTGTGCCGGTGGTGTCCGCGTGCCCGGTGATGTCGCACGTGAGCTCGGTGATCGCCGTACAGGCTCCCACCGGCACACCGTCGACCAGCACGCTGTAATGGCGCTGGGCGTTGTTGTGCCAGCTCGCGGGTGCGGCCCAGCCGATCACCGTGTGCCCCAGCGTCCGGCTGGTGACCCCGAGTGTGGTGGGCGCGCCGGGCAGCTCCGGCAGCTCGACCACCAGCGGGCTCGCGCTGGTGGCCAGGCCGTTGTCGCCATTGGCCCGAACCACCACGGAGGTCGTGCTGTCCGGCGTGCCGGTGATCGCGCACCGGGTGGCCGTGATGCCGATGCAGCCGGCGACCGCGTTGCCGTCCGTCAGCACCGTGTACGTGTTGATCGTGCTGCCGTTGAAGGACGCGGGGTCCCACAGCACAGCGGCGCCACCCACGATCCATTCGGCCGCGCGGACGCTCGGCGGCGCGTTCGGCGCCGGCAGCAGGGTGAGCGTGACCTGACCGGACTGGGCGGCCAGCGCCGGTGCGTCACCGATCGCGGTCACCGTGGCTCCCACGGTGATCGCGTCCGCGGTGAACGTGCAGCTCGGCGTTGAGATGTCGACGCAGCCGTCGACCGGGTTGCCGTCGACTTTCACGGTGTAGCCGTGGTGCACATTGCCGTTCCAGGCCGGCGGCGTCCACTCGAGGGTGCCGGAGCCGACGTCGCTGGCGGTCAGGTGCAGGTTCGTTGGCGCGTCGGGGGCCACGACCAGCGAGAAGTTGGCGGTGCTGGAGTCGGTGGCCAGCCCGGTGTTGCCGATCGCCCGGACGACCACGGTATGCGGCCCGGCCGCCCCGGTGATCGCGCAGGTGGTGATGGTGAAGAGGAGGTCGTGGCAGCTGACGACGTTGCTGTCGACGATCACGTCATACTTCTTGGTGCTGCTCAGGCGCCAACTGGCCGGCGCGGTCCAACTCACCGTGCCCTGCCCGCTGCCCGTGGAGCTCACCGCCACCGACGTGGGTGCCAGCGGTGGCGGGAGAAGCGTGGTAATCACGGTGCCGGAATCCAGGTACTCATTCGGGCCGTCGCCGTTCGCCCGGACGGACAGCGTCACTGTCGAGGCGGCGGCACCGGTGACATGGCAGGTCAGATTGGTGGTGTCCAGGCAGCCGGCGAACGGCGACCCGCCGACCAGCACCGTGTAGGTCAGGTTGGCGCTGGCTCCCCAGGTCGCCGCGTTCCAGGCGAGCTCGGCCGAGCCGGAGGCGGTGGACGTCAC
>DASRYP010000488.1:0-2948 GCA_035687165.1 Actinoplanes sp.
CGCGCCTACAACGCCACCAGCCTCTCCACCCCGATCAGCGCCGACGGCACCACCGAGCTCGGCGACACCCTCGGCGGCGAAGACTACGAGTTCGAGCTGGCCGAGACCCGCGTCGCACTGGGCCCGGCCCTCGCCACCCTCCATGAGCGCGAGCAGAAGATCCTCACCCTGCGCTTCTACGGCAACCTGACCCAGTCGCAGATCGCCGACCAGATCGGCATCTCGCAGATGCACGTCTCCCGCCTGCTCACCAAGGCACTCACCAAGCTCCGCGGCGAACTGGACGGGTCGCTGTAACCCGAGCCTCCGATCGCTGGTGCGGGCCCCGCACCAGCGATGGCGGGACCCGCACCGGTGATCACTGAGCTCCCGAGGCCTGCCAGTTGAGCTGAACGAGAAGAGAGCGAGCCTGGTCCGCGATATCCGCGTCGGTGACGACCGCGTACTGCCCGGCCTGGATCGACGACCGCGACGCGAAGTCCCGCCGCCCACCCGTGGCCGCGTGCGCGATGGCCCCGAAGATGGCCCCCCAAGCCGCGCCGATCAGCAGGCAGACCAGGATCACCGCGAACCAGCCGGAGTTGCTGAACAGCCCGAACAGCAGCCCGATGAAGAGCCCGAACCAGGCTCCGCTGGCCGCTCCGGCGAGCGCCGCCCGCGCGGTGGTGACGCGTCCGAGCACGTTTTCGACCAGGCGCAGATCGGTCCCGATGATCGCCGTCCGCTCGACCGGGAACTTGTTGTCCGACAGCGTGTCCACGGCCTTCTGCGCCTGCGCGTAGTCGGGGAACGTCCCCACCACGACCGTCGGCGCACCTCCTGACGCGACCGTCTGCGCCGGCAGGCTGGGCACCCCGGCCGGTCCAGGCGGGACCGAGCTGCCGGCGTTGGTCGGATTTCCGGGAATGTTGGGCGTCGTCATGCTGTGCCTCCCTTGGCTCGGCGGCCGGCAGACGCCGTACCACCGGATTGCTCTTCGCCGGACGCGGCTCCGACAGCCGGCACCAGCCGGTCGCCGGCGGCCAGCCGCACCCAGACGAAAAATGCGCCGGCTGCGGCAGCCGTGATCGCCGCCGAGCCGGAAAGGAACGCGAACCTTCCCGAGACGAGGTCGGGAAGCGCACGTTCGGAGAGCGCCACCATCGCCAGACCGAGCGCGCCCGCCGCCGCGGTCATCGCCCCGACCGCGAACAGCGGCACCGTGACCAGCCGGCTCGGGGACTGGGTGCCGCCCTCGGCCCGCAGTCGGTGCACGCGGATGCCGAACGAGATCACCGCGGCCCACCCCAGGGTGACCGCCAGGGCCGCCGCCGTGTCGCTGGGCCGGTGCCACTCCGCCCACACCGTCGCCACCGCGATCACCGTCACGTAGCCGAAGCCCACCAGGGCGACCATGCCCCGCAACGCCTGCGGCAGCACCAGGATCACCGCGAAGGCGACCGACGCGGCCGCCGCCGTGTGCCCGGAGGGGAACGAGTTCGGCATCTCGGTGCCGTCCAGGTCGGGACGGGCAAGGTGCATCTTCATCAGCTGAGTGGTGCCGTTCGCGCCGATCACCAGCAGGGCGGCGCCGAGGGCCAGGTCGACCCGCTTGCGCAGGACGCCGAAGATCGCCGCGAAGAGGCAGACGAGCACGAGGCTGACCAGCGTCGTGCCGTTCAGCGTGCGATCGAGCACCTCGACCACCCGGAGGTGGTGGACGTCGGCGCCGCGCATCGCACCGGTGTCGATCTGCTGGCCGAGCGCGGTGCGGACGAAGAACTGGTAGAGCACGCCGGCCGCGGCCGCGGCGAGCAGCGCGACGGCGATCGGCGCGAGCAGGTGCCAGGCGCCACGGGGACGCGCGGCCGTCGGTTGCTCGGGAGACGCCAGGACCGTCATCGGAAACCTCCGTGGATACTCCGGCCGTCAGGCCGGAGAGGAAACGGATTCCCCGTGAAGCAGGGCAGGGGAAGCCGGTTCGGCTGCGTAGGTGGGTGTTCGAGTGGTGGGTCCGGGCGCTAGCGCTTTGCCCAGCCGGTCGCTTTTCCAACCGCCGCGAAAATCATAAGAGCGATCGGCAACAGGCGTCCAAGATCCGGACGGGCAGGCACCTCGGGTAGCCAGCGGGCACGGGAATCGATCATCAAAGTTGTCTACGCTAAGTGATCGATGGAGTCCCGTGCCTGCCCTGCCGTCATCGTTGCTTGAACCGATCTTCCTCCAGTTCGCCGCGCTGTGTCCCGGGCCACCCGGGTTCGACCCGCCATCACTTGCCGCAGCAGGTCATCACCCACCTGGACCGCGGCTACGACAACCGGCGCACCCGCGACCCGCGCGACGAGATCGGCCTCGACGTCGAGATTGCCCGCCCGGGCGTGCGCGCCGCGATCCAGATCGGCAAACGCTGCAATCGTCACCATCCGTCAACTCATCCCATGTGCGCGAACCGGCTACGCCTGGGACACCCGACCCCGCCACCCGCCGACTCAAGTGACACCTATTGCCCGGCCCCTCAGTCCCCCTGTGTGCCGCACGACACTTCCGTGACGGCTGCGCATCGTCGCAACGGTTCCGCACCCCGGCGCGCTCTTGCCTCGCAACGCCCCGCAGGCACCTTCGAACGGACGCCGTCCGCGACGAAGGAGACGTTCTCAGATGAGGCAGTACGCCCGCCGGTACGCCGGCCCCCTGCTCGTGATCGCCGTAGGCGCAGGTCTCGTGGCCCCGCCCGCCGCGGCGAACGCGGCCGGCGTCTCGGCCACGATCGACGTGCACCGCACGCTCAAAGTGCGGTCCGCGCCGTCGTTGGCCGCCAAGGTCGTCGGCACGGTCCGCGACGGTCAGAAGATCACCGCGGTCTGCGCGGTCACCGGCCAGGGCGTGCGCGGCGCGGTCCGCACCACCACCCAGTGGGACAAGCTGAGCAACGGCGGCTACGTCACCCACGCGTACGTCCTCTCCGGCAA
>DASRYP010000489.1:0-17375 GCA_035687165.1 Actinoplanes sp.
CGTCCCGCACGAGCTCGTGCCAGGTCTGGAAGGCCGAGCGGTAGGACCGGTGCGCCGGGTGCAGCCAGCCGGCGACCGTCCCAGCCGTCGAGCGGATCAGCGTCAGGGGCGGATCGCTCAGCTGCTCAGTGGCTTTCCCGCCGAAGACGGCGCGGGCGCGCTCCACATACTCGGTGTCGGCCCCCGCGCGTACCGGATCGAAGTGGCCGACCCGGCTCAGCGCGGCCGCCCGCCGGATCATCAGTGTGTCGGCGCGCGTCTCGGGTCCGCCGGGCCGCGTCACTACCAGTTCGGGCGAGACGCGCAGCCCGGTCGAGCTGGTCGAGAACAGCGTCTTGTCGGCCAGCAGCGGAGTGACCTGGCGTTCCAGGCGCAGCGGATGGGACCAGCCGGCCGAGTTCTGGAAGCTCACGAAGTCGCCGGTCGCGGCGTCCAGACCGGCGTTGCGGGCCACGAACGCACCGCCGTTGGTGACCATGCGGATCACCCGGACCCGGGGGTCGAGGGCGGCCGCGGCGCGCAGCACCGGGTCGAACTCGGCGGACGAGCCGTCGTCGACGACCAGGATCTCGTGGTTGGTCCAGGTCTGCCGGACGAGTGAGCGCACCGAGGTGAGCAGACTCTGGCCGGACTGCCAGGTGGTGACGACGCTGGTGATCCGGCAGGGGTGGCCGACGCGCTGGACCGGGCCGGTGGTGAGTCGGTCGAACGGCGGGCCCGGGCCGTCCGCCACCCGCACCCGCGGTGCGGGCAGGAGACCGGCGAAGTCCCAGCCGTCGCCCGACCCACCCGCGTACGGGTTGGCCAGGTCGACGGTGAGCGCGGTCCGGACCGGGCCGGGCACCGCGCGATACTCGGCGAGCAGGGCCTCGGTGCGGGTGCGAT
The DNA here is from genome assembly GCA_035687165.1 of Actinoplanes sp. Classification (GTDB taxonomy): domain Bacteria; phylum Actinomycetota; class Actinomycetes; order Mycobacteriales; family Micromonosporaceae; genus Actinoplanes. The sequence continues at coordinate 886 of DASRYP010000489.1, forward strand.
CACCTTCGGCGTACGTGATCTGGCAGTGCAGTCCCTGATGGACCCCCTTGATCTCGCCCTGGTCGCGCAGCCGGTCGAGCAGCGCGAGCGCATCGGCCCGGTCGTCGGCCCGCAGGTCCTGCAGCGCGATGACCCGGGCCAGTTCGCCGGTGATCCCCGGATCGTGCCCGGCCGCCCTGGCCAGGGGTTCGCGCGCCGCGATCGAGCGGGCTTGCAACGCCGCCACAGCCAGCGGGTGCGGTCCTGAATCGTGCATGGTCCCCTCTTCGTCGTTGTCCTTGGAGATCAACGACTGAGAGGCGTTGGGGTGAATTGTCCGTATCGCTCCAGGTAGGCAGGTCGTTGACCAAGCCGTGTACGACGTGGCCATCCTGTCCGACCTGAGGTACCCGGGTGGCAACTCGGCGAGCATCGTCGCCGAGGTCCAGGCTCAGGCGGCCGCCGGGCTGACCACTGTGCTGATTCACGTGCCCTCGCCGGAGCTGCCGCCCGGCCGCCCGTTCGAGAGCCGGATCGTGGGCTGCCTGCGCGCCGGCCTGGCCGACCTGGCGCACGACGACGGCGCCGAGATCGCCGCGAAGGTGCTGCTGATCCGGCGGCCGGAGATCCGCACGCCCGATGCCCCGCGGGTGCGCGCGGAGCACACCATCGTCGTGCTCGACCAGGCGCCCGGCGACGTCCTGGACCGGGTACGCGGGCAATTCGGCCCGGACGTGGTGTGGGCGCCGAACAGCGGCCAGGTACGCGAGGACATGCAGCGGGCCGCGCCGGCGGTGCTGCTGCCCGACACCGACTGGCACGAGATCATCGAGGTCGCGGACTGGCAGGTCACCCGTCGTCCGCCGTCGGCGGTGCCGGTCGTCGGGGGGCACGCGCAGCCCGATTCGGCGGTCGAGCTGCGGCAGGCCGGCGCCGAATCGCCGCGCGACTACCTCGGCACCCTCGACTTCTTCGTCTACTTCCACGATTCCCCGCGGGCCTTCGGGCGCACGATCCTCGAGGCGATGGCGAGCGGAGTGCCGGTCGTCCTCCCCCCGAACTTCCGGTCGATCTTCGCCGAGGCCGCGGTCTATGCCCCGCCGGCCGGCGTCCGTGACCTGGTCCTGCGGTTGCACAAGGACCGGCCCGCGTACGACGCCCAGGTGGCCCGGGCCCGTTCCTTCGTGACCGAGCAGTTCGGCAGCGCCTCGCACATCGCCCGCCTGGCCTCGCTCGGCGTGCTCACCCGGGGGACCGCACCGCCGCGCGTCTCGCTGTCGGCCGACGTGCGACCGGCCCGGCGGATCCTGCTGGTCGGCGACGATGTTCCCCGGTTCCAGGCCATCGCCCGCCACCTCCCCGCCGACCTGGAGGCGGTCGTGGTCGCCGGCGCGGCCGGTCTGGCCGCCGCGCACGCCGCCGGTCTGCTCACCGAATACCTGCCCTCGGCCGCTGACCTCGGATCCTCCGAGGACCGCTGGGCCGGGTTCGTCCGCGACCGGCTGCGGCACCTCATCGAGCTTTACCTCCCCCGGGCCGTGCTGGTCGGCGGGGCCCCGCACGACGGGATCGCGGCCGCGATCGCCGACAACACCGGCCCGCGCTGGCTCTGGCTGCGCCCGGCGATGTGGCGGCGTGGCACCGGCGGTCAGTGGGCGGCCCGGGGCGCGCTCTTCGCCGGGATCCTCGAGCCGGGCGAGTTCGCCGCGGCGGGGGACGAGGGCTGGACCACGACCGCGCGGGCCGGGGTGAGCACGGTCGACCCGATCACCGAGCTGCCGACGCCCGCGGTCGGGCGCCGCCCCACCGCGAACACGCTGCTCTGCCGGGGCGTACGGGCCGTCCTGCCCGGGTTCACGGTGGTCGACTTCCGGCCGCGGGACCTGGGCGAGGTCGCGCTGGCCGTCTCCCGGGCCGACTACGTGGGCTTCCACGAACTGCTCGGCGCGCGGGTGCCGACGGTCTTCGTGCCCGACCCGGACGGCGCCGACGACGAACTGACTCGGGCCCGCTTCGCCGCGGCGGCCGGGGTGGCGATCTGTGCCACCAGCGACGAAGAGGCCACCGCGGCGCTCGAACTGCTGGCCGACCCGGCGGCGCGGGAGGCGCTCAGCCGCCGCTGTGCCGAGTTGTCGTTCGGCAACGGGGCCGCGGCCGCCGCCGCCTGGCTGGCCGGGCACTGCCCCCGACATTCCGAAGTGGAGTCCACCAGTGTTCGATGAACCGGACGTGGCGGATCTGGCCCTCGCCCGCTGGGAGGTGGCCACGCTGACCGGACGGTTGCGCTGCGTCGAGGACGAGCGCGACGCGGCCGTCCGCGACCGTGACCGCAACCGGGAGCTCCTGTTGGCGTTGCGCCGCAGCCGCTCGTACCGGCTCGGCCGCGCGCTGGTCGATCTGGCAGGCGACCCGGTCCGCAACGGCCCCGCGATCGTCGGCCGGGCGGCCCGGCGGCTCCGGGGACGTCCGGGGGTCCCGGCCCGGCCGCAGTCCCGGGCGACGCCGGTTCCGGCTCGGGTCTACGTGGCGATCGGGTTGTCGCACACCGGGTCGCAGACGTTGATCCGGGCGCTGCGCCAGCGGGTGCTGGTCAACCCCGACCACCTGCCCGTCGTCGTCACCGACCAACCGGTGCTGCGCGGGCTGCAGGTCCCCGGCGTGGTGCTCGAATACCTGCCCGACCCGGCGACCTGGAGACGGCACAATCCCGGCTCACGCTGGGAGTCCCTGCTGTCCGGCCGGGTCGCCCAGCTCTGCCGCGACTACCACGCCGGACGGGCGGTGGTGGTCGATCCGCGTGACCCGCCGACCTTGGCCCGGCTGCTGGCGAGCGTCACTGAACCCTCACCGGGGTCGTTCTCCCCGGCATGAGCGCCCCTCCTCTCGACGCCCCCGCCGTTCCACGCGTGGTTCCGCGTTCCGTCGTCGGGGGGCGGCCGGTGGGTGCGCTCTGGCGGCGGGCCCTGCTGCGGGCGGTGCTGGTGCCGCTGCCGGTGCTCACCCCGCTGGTCGCGCTGGCGCCGAGCCGCGATCAAACGTGCCCTTCTGCTCGGCCGCCGAGAGGAACAATTGATGCACCGGTTGCGCAACCTGACCCGTCGTCAAGTGATTCTGGCCGCCGGGGCCTGTGTGCTCTGTGCGGCGGTCGCGACGGCGGCGCTCACCGGGAACGTCGGCCTCGCCCTCACCCTGCTGGCGGTCTTCTTCACGATCCTCTTCGCCGGGCTGCTGCTGATCGCCCGGCGGCTCGCCGGTCTGCACCGAGCCCAGCGCCGCCAGCAGGCCGACGTACGCACCGTCCTCGATCAGACCCAGCGCCGCGTCCTCGGCGCGATCGAGGAGTTGCTGCTGCACTCCGGCGACCGGCACCGGGAGCTGACCGACACCCTCGTCGACCGGATGCGGGCCCAGACCCACGAGCTCGAGTCCCTGGTCCAGCTGCTTCAGCACGTCACCCCGCGCGCACCGATGCCACGGCCCGGCGAGAGTGAGCTCAGCTCCACCGACCTGCTCACCGTGCTGCACCTGATCCGCACCCGCCGGCCGCGGCTGGTGCTCGCGCTCGGCAGCGGCGCCTCCACCGTCTGGATGGGGTACGCCCTGGAGGGGACCGGCGGCAAACTCATCGCGCTCGATCCCGATGCCGGAAACACCCGCGCGGCGATGACCCGGCACGGACTGGCCGAGGTGGCGCAGGTGCGCGAGGCCCCGCTCAAGGGTTGCGACGACGACTTCGACGCGCTGGCCGACGTCACCGCGGTCGGCCTGCTGGTGATCGAAGCTCCCTTCGGGCACGCGTTCGGCCTGGTCAAGGACCGCCTGGCCGACGCCGCCACGCTCTTCTGCGTGCCGGATCCCGGGTGGCTGGAACGGATCGAGGGCCTCACCCAGGAAGGTGAGGCCCTCGCAACTCATGCCGTGCTGTCCTACCGGCGCGTGGTGCGCGGATTGAGCCGGACTCAGTAACCGAACTCCTGGGTCTGGTAGGCGGTGCCGTTGGCGGCGTAGGCCACGCCGACGCCGATCGTCTTCGACGTGCAGTTCAGGAGGTTGGCGCGGTGACCCGGGCTCAGCATCCAGGCCCGCACGGTGTCGGCGCCGGTGCGGTAGCCGAACGCGATGTTCTCGCCCAGCGGGCGGGCGTAACCGGCGGTCTTGACGCGGTAGGCGAAGGTCGAGTTGCGGGCGCCGGTGTGGCTGAACTTGCCGGTGCGGGCCATCCACGCGCTGTGCCCGACGGCCGCCTTGGTGAGGCTCGGGCTGACGGCGAGGGCCTTGCAGCCGTGCGCTACCCGCTGGTTGTTCGTCAGTCTGACGATGTCGCTCTGGAACTTGGCCGTGCTGGTGACTGCGGCCTGGGCGGACGAGGCGAACGCGACCACGACGAGCAGGGTGGCGGGGATCATCGCGATCAGGGCCAGGCGCTTGGTGATCGAAGAACGCATCGAGTGCCTTTCGTTAGGTGAACCCGGCGGCTGCCGAGCTGCTCACAGACATAGTTCGACCCTGACGCAGTGACGCTGACCGCTGTGTGGGTGCGGTTCCGATGCCCTTCGGTTGCCGCCGGGTTGCCCACCGCCGCCCGGTTTCCGTGACGTTGCCGTCACGGTGTGTACCGGTGATCGTTGGGCCCTGCAGGGGAGTGCAGAGGGGGTTCCGCGGGCCGATGACCGATTACGACGTGGCGATCCTGGGCGACTTTCGCTTCGCGAGCACCGGTGTCGCGGCCGAGGTGCGGGCGCAGGCCGAGGCGGCGCTTTCGACGGTGCTTCTGCACGCCCCTTCGGCCGAGGACCGGCGTCCGTTGCCGTTCGATCCGGCCGTCCGGGCCTGCCTTCGCGACGGCGTGGCCACCCTCGCCCGGGACGACCAAGCCATTTCCGTACGCCTTCTGGTCGTCCGAGCCGCGAGCGGTGTCGCCCTGACCGGGCCGCGGATAAAGGCCGAGCGCACCGTGGTCGTGGCCGCCGAACCGCCGGCCGGGGCCTTCCCGGAAGTCGAGTGGGCGCCGGTCGACGCGCGGGTGCGGGCCGCCATGCCTCCCGGTTGCCGGCTCACCGCGCACGACTGGCACGAGATCGTCGACGTGGCGGCCCAATGGCGCGACGGCGACGAGGAGTTCCTGCACGTCCTCGAGCGCCGCCGCGGCCACCAGTCCCATCTGCGGCGGCTCGCCTCGCTCGGCGTACGACCGCGGTTGAACTCACCGGCGCGGCCGCGCCCGACAGGCCCCGTTCCCACCCGCCGGTTGCTGATGGTCGGGGACGATGACGCCCTGGTCCGCCTGACCGCGATCGCCCGGCGGCTGCCCCCGGACCTCGCCGCGGTGATCGCCACCGAGTCGTCCAGCCCGCCGATCGGCGACTTCCTCACGGAGTATCTGCCCTCCCGCGACGTGCTGGAGGAGGCGCGCTGGACCGCGTTGGTGCGCGACCGCCTCGCCCATCTCATCGAGCTGCACCGCCCACAGGTGGTCGCGGTGGACGGCGTACCGCACGAGGGTGTGGTGGCGGCGGTCCGCGAGAACGAGAGCGTCGTCTGGGTCTGGATCCGTCGGGCGATGTGGAAGCGCGGCGTGGGACACGAGTACCTCGTCGAGGGCAAGGTCTTCGACCACGTGCTGGAGCCCGGCGAGTTCGCGGCCCTGGCCGACGACGGCGCCACCGCGACCGACCGGGCGAGCTCGCACCAGGTCGAGCCGATCACCCTCCTGGACGCCGGTGACCTGCTGACCATCGCGGCCGCCCGAGCCGAACTCGACCTGGACGAACGGCCGGCCGCGCTGATTCGGCTCGACGACCCCGTCCTGGCCGGCCGGACCGCCGAGCGGCTCGAGGGACACGGCTTCCAGGTGGTGCGCGCGACGGTGGGCAAGGAACTCCTGGGGGCGTTCGACCTGGTGGTCAGCGCGGCGGGGTATGACAGCTACCACGAGCTGCTGCGGTTCGGCATCCCCTCGGTCTTCGTGCCGGCGCGGGACACGACGCTCGACGACCAGGTCGGCCGGGCCCGGCACGCGGACGCCTCCGGGGTCGCGCTGTACGTCGGTGACCCCGCGACCGACGAGCTGGAACTGGCCCTGGACGCCGCGGTCCGCCCCGAGGTGCAGGCGGCGCTGCGCCGCCGCTGCGAGGAGCTGACGTTCGCCAACGGGGCGCGGGCGGCCGCGACCTGGCTGAGCGGTCCACGGCGTACGGAACGAGGTCTCACATGACCGACGGGGTGATTCGGGAACCGCTCGACGCGCGGCAGCGGGCCCGCTGGGAACTGGCCGCGATGGCCGGGCGGCTGCGCTCGCTGGAGGCCACGCTGGCCGACGAGCGGCGGCGCTCCGACGAACTGCGCCGCGAGCGGGACCGGGCACGCCGCCGGGCCGACGGGCTCCGGCTGGTGCGCGACACGGCGTACGAGATGCTCCGCCGGTTCCGCCCGGTCCCGCGGGTCGTTCCGGCGCAGGCCGTGCCGGGCCCCGGACCGGTACACCTCTATCTCGTGATCGGGCTCGAGTTCGAGGCGGTCCGCGAGTTCGTGCTGACGCTGCGGCAGCGGCTGGTGGTCGACCCCGACCAGCGGCCGGTCGTGATGACCGACTGCTCGTCGTTCGCCCAGCTGCGCGACCTGGGCGTGCTGCTGGAGTACCTGCCCGACCGGGAGACCTGGGAGCGGCACCGCCCGGACCGATCGTGGGAGGACGTGCTCTCGGAGCGGCTCTCCCGGCTCTACCGCGACCACGGCAGCGTCCGAACGATCATCGTGGATCGGGCGCACCCCCCGACCCTGGCCGAGTTGCTCCGGTAACTTTTCGCGATTCGCCGTCGTTGGGCGAGCGTGACCGTCTCGAGCCCCTTGATCTCCGTGATCGCGCCGATCTTCAACGAGGGTGCCGGCGTGGACCGCGACGCCATCGTCGTGATCGACGCCGACCTGCAGCCGGCCGCGCTATCTGGTGCAGGAGAGGTTGGGGACGGTCACCGCGGCGGGGGTGCCCGAGCAGTGGGTACGGGCCGACCGGGCCGGGCGCTGATCCCGTTCTGCTCCTGCGTTACGGGGTCAGCGGCGGCGCCGACGCCCTGACCCACCGCGGGCTCGGACTTTCTGCCGCACGCACACCGGACGTTCCGTGTCCCTTGATTTGTTCGTGATTCAAGGTTATGACGTGGCCATGACTGTGGAGCCTTTCGAGTTCAACGCGCCCGCATCCCGGGTGATCTTCGGAGCCGGGACGCTGAGCCGATTGCGCGACGAGGTCTCCCGGCTGGGCGCCTCCCGGGTGCTGCTGCTGGGCGGGCACCGGGTCTCCGGCGTGCCGGCCGTCGCGCGTTTCGCGGGCGTCGCCATGCACACCCCGATCGAGGTCACCGAGCAGGCGCTGAAGCTGGTCGGCCAGCACGACGTGGACTGCCTCGTGTCGATCGGCGGCGGTTCGAGCACCGGCCTGGGCAAGGCTCTGGCCGCCCGCACGGGGCTGCCGCAGATCGCCGTCCCCACGACGTACGCGGGCTCGGAGATGACCCCCGTCCTGGGCGAGACCGCGGACGGCCGGAAGACGACCCGCAGTGATCCCGCTCTGCAGCCCAAGACCATCCTGTACGACGTCTCGCTGACCCTCGGGCTGCCGGTCGGGCTCTCCGTCACCAGCGGGTTCAACGCGATGGCGCACGCCGTCGAGGCGCTTTGCTCGCCGCAGGCCAACCCCGCGGTGGACAACCTCGCCCTGGACGCGATCACCCGGCTCGCCCGCGCCCTGCCCCGCATCGCCGAACGGCCCGCCGACGTCGACGCCCGCACGGACGCCCTCACCGGGGCGTGGCTGGCCGGCATGTGCCTCGGCGCGGTCGGGACCGGGCTGAACCACAAGCTCAGCCACGTGCTGGGCGGCTCGGCCGGGTTGCCGCACGCGGAGACCCACACGGTGCTGCTGCCGCACACGATGGCGTCCCACGCGCTCTCCTCGCCGGAGGCGATGCGCCGGATCGCTTCGGCGTTGGGGGTGACCGACGCGCCCACGGCGGTCTTCGACCTCGCCCGGCGGCTCGGCGGGCCCGGGTCGCTGGCCGCGCTCGGGCTGGCCGCGCCGCCCGCCGACGACCTGCTCGCCGCGGCCTGGCGCGGCGACCGTCCGGCGGTCACCGGCGAGCGACCCGACCTGTCGTGGCTCACCGAGCAGGTGGTGACCAGCTTCGCCAAGTCACCCGATCCCCGTACGTCCGCGCTGCTCGGCGACCTCGTACGCCGGCTGCACGGCTTCGTCGTCGACAACGACCTCACCGAGGACGAGTGGCGGACGGCGATCGACTTCCTCACCCGGGCCGGGCAGATCTGCTCGCCCACCCGTCAGGAGTTCGTGCTGCTCAGCGACGTCCTGGGCATCTCCAGCGCGGTCGACCTGCTGACCAATTCACGCTCACCCGAGTCCACGCCGTCGGCGGTCCTCGGCCCGTTCTATGTCGAGGGGCCACCGTCGCGGCCGTCGGGCGCGAATCTGGCCGAGGGCCTACCGGGCGTGCCGTTGCGGGCGGACATCCGGATCACCGACCTCGACGGGCGGCCGGTGCCGGACGCCGTGGTCGACGTCTGGCAGTCCGACCAGGACGGTTTCTACGATGTGCAACTGCCCGACCTGGAAGGGCCGGTGCTGCGGGCCCGGCTGCGCAGTGCCGCCGACGGTCGGCTGTGGTTCCGATCGATCCTGCCGTCGGAGTACCCGATCCCGGACGACGGGCCGGTCGGGCAGCTGCTGCGGGCCACCGGACGGCATCCGTACCGGGCGCCGCACCTGCACTTCCTCATCGAGGCGCCCGGCTACCGCCGCCTGATCACGCAACTCTTCGTCGCCGGCGGCCGCTACCTCGACTCGGACGCCGTCTTCGGGGTCAAGGACGAACTGATCGTCGACTTCCCCGGCGGCGACGACCGGTACGTCGAGTTCACCTTCCGCCTCGCACCTCTCCGTACGCCAGAACTCGACCTCGCAGCCGAACTCCGGGCCGAGGACGACGCGGCCGGTGAGGTCGGTGACCGGCCAGCTGACCACTAATATCGACCCCTTCTCGAGGTGGCCGTGGGCGAGCGCGGCGATGGCCCGCTCCCGGTCGATCTCGGCGACGGCCACGCCGGTGCGGGTCAGTGCGGCCACCGGGATACGGTGGTATGGGACATTTCAGACACCCTTAGGGGTGGCCTCGGGGATCCGGCCGATGCGGGAGCTTGCCCGGCTGAGTCATGGTGGAGGTCGACGCACGGACTCGGGGAGGCCGAGATGGGCAAGGCCATAGCATTTCTCGTGGCGCTGATCGCCGGAGTGATCGTTGTCGGTTGGGTGGTCAGCTCGCTGATCGGCCCCGCGCTGTTCTACCTGATCGTGGGCGCCCTCGTGGTCGGCGGCGGGTTCTACCTCTACGCCAAGGCCAAGAAGTCGATCGCTCCGGGCACCCGCGCCCAGCGGCGGATCGAAGCGGCCGCGAAGACGTACCGGATGCGCAACCGGTAAGGCCGCGCGCGGACGGCTAGGCTTGCCAGCAAACCTCTCACCATCGGGCCGAGCCGACCTAAGGAACTGCGCACCGTGTTTGACACCCTGAGTGACCGCCTCTCCGGCATCTTCACCAAGCTCCGGGGCAAGGGCAAGCTCACCGACGCCGACATCGACGCCACCGCGCGCGAGATCCGTCTCGCGCTGCTCGAGGCCGACGTCGCGCTGCCGGTGGTCAAGTCCTTCATCTTCAACGTGAAGGAACGCGCCCGGACGGCCGAGGTCTCCCAGGCGCTGAACCCGGCCCAGCAGATCATCAAGATCGTCCACGACGAGCTGATCAACATCCTCGGCGGCGAGGGGCGGCGGCTGCAGTTCGCCAAGCAGCCCCCCACGGTGATCATGCTGGCCGGTCTGCAAGGTTCCGGCAAGACGACCCTGGCCGGCAAGCTGTCCCGCTGGCTCAAGAACCAGGGTCACCAGCCGCTGCTCGTCGCGGCCGACCTGCAGCGCCCCAATGCGGTCAACCAGCTGCAGGTGCTCGGCCAGCGGGCCGGCGTCGACGTCTACGCGCCGGAGCCCGGCAACGGTGTGGGCGACCCGGTGCGGGTTGCGAAGGACTCGATCGAGTTCGCGAAGCGCAGCGCCAAGGACATCGTCATCGTCGACACCGCGGGCCGCCTCGGCATCGACGCCGACATGATGCGGCAGGCCCGCGACATTCGCGACGCCGTCGACCCCGACGAGGTCATCTTCGTCATCGACGCGATGGTCGGTCAGGACGCGGTGCAGACCGCCGAGGCGTTCCGCGACGGCGTCGGCATCACCGGCGTGGTCCTCTCGAAGCTCGACGGCGACGCCCGCGGTGGCGCGGCCCTCTCCGTCCGGCACGTGACCGGCGAGCCGATCCTCTTCGCCTCCACGGGTGAGAAACTCGAGGACTTCGACCTCTTCCACCCCGACCGGATGGCCAGCCGCATCCTCGGCATGGGTGACGTGCTGACCCTCATCGAGCAGGCCGAGCTGGCCTTCGACGACGACCAGAAGGAGAAGATGACCGGCAAGCTGCTTGCCGGTGAGACCTTCACCCTCGAGGACTTCCTCGACCAGCTCATCGCCGTGCGGCGGATGGGTCCGATCGCCAACATCCTGGGCATGATGCCCGGCATGGGCCAGATGAGGGACCAGCTGGCCGAGCTCGACGACAGCCACTTCGACCGGGTCACCGCGATCATCCGCTCGATGACCCCGCTCGAGCGCACCAACCCTAAGATCCTGAACGGCTCCCGCCGCGCCCGCATCGCGAATGGCTCCGGCGTCACCGTGATGGACGTGAACCAGCTGCTCAACCGCTTCGCCGACGCGCAGAAGATGATGAAGCAGATGAGCGGCATGATGGGCCTGCCCGGCGGCCGCCGCAAGGCCACGAAGAGCCCGAAGAACAAGCGTAAGGGCACCAAGGGCGGCAACAACAGGCCGCGTACGGGCGGCGGTCTGCCCGCCGGCTTCCCCGGCGGCATGCCCCAGCTTCCCCCGGGCCTCGACCCCAACGCTCTGGGCGGAGCGGGCGGTGCCGGCGGCTTCAACCTGCCCAACCTCGACTTCAACAAGCTGATGAAGCAGCAGAAGGACGACAAGGACAAGAACTGAAAGCCCTCCACGACGACTATCGCAAGGCCGAAGTCGACTCCCAGGGCTCCGGCCGCGCGGCGATGATGGCATAGAGCAACTGGTCTGGTGCCTAGTATGGTTGAGCGCGATCCCATCGAGGAGGAATCGATGACCGCTGCAGTGCACCTCGTCGCCCCGGAACTCATCGAGCGGCATGATCTCACTGTCGACGACGTGGCCAACCTTCCCGATGAACTCCACTGCGAGTTGATCGACGGAAGGCTCGTGTTGACCCCCGCTGCCTTGCCGATTCATCAAAATATCGGCGCCAACATTCTTCACGCACTGAAGCTGCACGCTCCGAGGAGCCATTACGTCAGCCTCGACCAATCTGTAGCGCTGGGCCGTAACAACGAACGGCGTCCCGACGTCGTGGCTCTGCGCGTCCAAGGCGCGACCCGCACACCCGTTCGCGTCTCCGACGTCTGCCTCGTCGTCGAGATCTTTTCCAAGTCCTCCAGAGTCATCGATAACGACACCAAGATGAAGGCCTATGCGTACGCCGGCATCCCGACATACTGGATCGTCGATCCACTCGGGGAGTGGGTGACGTTCACGGAGTTCATCCTCGGCCCGGGCGGCGACTATCGCAGGGGACTGCATACGGACAAACGGGTGACGCTGGAGCGTCCCTGGGCGGTCACGCTTGACCCGCCGGCGTGGACCGATGAACGTAACTGGCTCGAGGAGAACTCCAGGCCCGGCGAGTGAATGGCCCGTGTGAGACTTGTGGATGCGTGCTGTCATCTGAGGGCTGAGTCATTCGGGGCTGATCGGCGGCGTCGGCGGTCGCTGAGTCAGGCGCTGGGTAGGCTGCGACCAGGTCGGTGCGATCGTCGATCTGATGAAGAATGGCATAGAGCAACTGGTCGGGTGCCTAGTATGGTTGAGCGCGATCCCATCGAGGAGGAATCGATGACCGCTTGCCGGAATCCCGCACTACTGGATCATCGATTCGCTGGCCGAGCGCGTGACCTTCACGCAGTACCTGTTGGGCGCGGACGGCAACTATCACCAGCAGGTGCACACCGATCATCGGGTCACGGTCCGTCAGCCGTGGGAGATCACGGTGGACCCGCCTTCGTGGACGCGTAAGCGAGCCCGCATGAATGCGGTTGGCCGCAGAGACAGGTGACCGGGTGATCGGGTGGCCGGGTGATCGGGTGATCGGGTGATCGGGTGATCGGGTAGGACTGTCCTCATGGCTCTGCATGTGCGTGGAACTGTGCTGCCCGACGGTGCCGTGAAAGATCTCTGGCTGGTGGGGGATCGGGTCACGTTCGAGCCGGTCAAGGATGCTGTGACGATCAGCGAGGGCGGGTTTGTGCTGCCAGGGCTGGTGGATGCGCACTGTCATCCGGGGATCGCCTTCGGGGCCAAGCCGATCGCGAGCCTTGATCAAGCCCGCGAGCTGGCGGTCATCGATCGGGACGCGGGGGTACTGGCGATCCGGGATGCCGGGTCGCCGTTTCACTACCCGGAACTGGAGGAGGAGCCGGAGATTCCGCGGCTGGCCCGGGCCGGACGGCATGTGGCCGCGCCGCGGCGCTATCTGCGGGACGTCGGGGTTGAGGTCGACGGGGTTGCCGAGGTGCAGGCGGCCGTTAGCGCGCAGGCCAAGGCCGGCAACGGGTGGGTGAAGCTGGTCGGTGACTGGCTCGACCGGGGCGTGGGAGATCTGGCGCCCTCGTGGGACACCGAGACGATGACGGCGGCGGTCGAGGCCGCGCACGCCGCAGGGGTGCGGGCGGCCGTCCACACGTTCTCCGAGGAGGGCGTCGCGATCATGGTGCGGGCGGGCATCGACTCGGTGGAGCACGGGACCGGGCTCTCGCTCGATCTGATCGACGAGATGGCTCGGCGGGGGACCGCGTTGGTGCCCACGATGATCAACATTCGGACCTTCGGGGGCATCGCCGAGCGGGCCCGGGGCAAGTTCGCCGGGTACGCCGATCACCTGGTCTCGCTGCGCGACCGGTTCCCGTCCGTGGTGCGGGCGGCCTGGGAAGCCGGAGTGCCGATCTATGTGGGCACCGACGCGGGTGGCGGCATCCGGCACGGGCTGGTGGCCGAGGAGATGCTGATCCTGCAGGAGGCCGGGCTGCCCGCCGAGGCGATCCTGGCCGGCGCGTCGTGGGCCGCGCGCGACTGGCTCGGCTTCCCGGGGCTGGTCGAAGGGGGCCTCGCCGACCTGGTCGTCTATCCGGCCGACCCGCGCGCGGACCTGCGTGTGGTCCGCGCGCCGAACCGCATCGTCCTCAAGGGCCGCGTCGTCCGCTGACGGCCCTCTAGGCCACGGCCCGCCCGCCCAGCGGGTTGCGCGGGGGACGCGACTAGGATGTGGCCCCATGGCTCGTGTGCTCACTCCCCGCGCGGAGGACTTCCCCCGCTGGTACCAGGATCTGATCGCCAAGGCGCAGTTGGCCGAGAACGGCCCGGTGCGCGGCACGATGGTGATCCGCCCGGTCGGGTACGCGATCTGGGAGCGCATGCAGGCCGACATGGATGCGCGGATCAAGGAAGTCGGCGTGCAGAACGCCTACTTCCCGCTCTTCATCCCCGAGAGCTACCTGCGCCGCGAGGCCGACCACGTCGACGGTTTCTCGCCCGAGCTGGCCGTGGTCACCCACGCCGGCGGCAAGGAGCTCGCCGAGCCGCTGGTGGTGCGCCCGACCAGCGAGACCGTAATCGGCGAGTTCATGGCCAAGTGGGTGGATTCGTACCGTGATCTGCCCCTGCTGCTCAACCAGTGGGCCAACGTCGTGCGCTGGGAGCTGCGTCCGCGCACGTTCCTGCGCACCACCGAGTTCCTCTGGCAGGAGGGCCACGACGCGCACGCCACCGAGGCCGACGCGCGGGCGTTCGCCCGCACCATCCACCACAGCATCTACCAGGCGTTCATGGAGGAGATCCTGGCCGTTCCGGTGGTGCCGGGCCGCAAGACGAAGGCCGAGCGTTTCGCCGGCGCCACCAACACCATGACCGTCGAGGCCATGATGGGCGACACCAAGGCGCTGCAGATGGGCACCTCGCACGAGCTGGGCCAGAACTTCGCGAAGGCGTTCGACATCACCTACTCGTCGGCCGCCGGCAAGGTCGAGTACGCCTGGACCACCTCGTGGGGCACCTCCACCCGCATGATGGGCGGGCTGATCATGGTGCACGGCGACGACAACGGCCTTCGGCTGCCGCCTCGGCTGGCGCCGATCCAGGTGCAGATCATGGTGGTCAAGGCGGGCGAGGGTGTTGCCGAGGCCGCGGGCAAGCTCCGCGACGAGCTCAAGACCGCGGGCGTACGGGTGAAACTCGACGATCGTGCGGACATCCCGTTCGGCCGCCGGGCGGTCGACGCCGAGCTGCAGGGCATCCCGATCCGCATCGAGGTCGGTCCCCGTGACCTGGCCGGCGGCAGTGTCACGATCGCCCGCCGGATCGACGGCTCCAAGACCCCGACCCCGCTCGGTGCCGTCCTGGGCGCGGTGACCAGCGCGCTCAAGGCCGACCAGCAGCGGATGTACGACGCCGCGCTGGCCTTCCGTGAGGCGAACACGGTCGAGGTCAAGACGCTGGGCGAGGCGATCGAGGCGGCGCAGACCGGCTGGGCCCGGGTGCCGTGGTCGGCGGTCGGCGAGGCCGGCGAGAAAGAGGCGAACGGCAAGGCCGTCACGGTTCGCTGCCTGACCCGCGGTGACGGCTCGATGCCCGACTCCGACGAGGAATCCGGCCTGGTCGCCTACCTGGCTCGCTCGTACTGATGCGGTTCGAACCCGGCCGGCTGGTCCTGCATCGCGACACGCACCGCGGCCGGATCGCGTTCGTGCACCCGGCGCGGGTGGTCGCCGACGACGACCGCGGGCTGCTGCTCTGGCTGGCCCGCGGCTCGACGATCGCCGTCGAGCGCACCCTCGACGGCCGGGGAGCACGCGACATGCCCTTTCCCGAGTGGTCCGCGTCGCCGGTGGTGCCGCGGCTCACCACCTGGCAGGGCCCCGGGGTGCTGCGCTTCTTCCCCACCGGCGTCGACCATTCCGTCTGGCTCTTCCGGGACGACCAGGGGGCCTTCAAGAACTACTACGTCAACCTGGAGGAGTCCGCCGTCCGCTGGGACGACGGCCCGCTGGCCGGCATCGACGTGATCGACCAGGACCTCGACATCGTCGCCGTGCGCGACCCGGCCGGCCGCGGGCTGACCTGGGAGTGGAAGGACGAGGACGAGTTCGCCGAGCGCTTGGCCTTTCCTGACAGCTATTGGGTGCCCGACGAGGCCGCGGTGTGGGCCGAGGGCCACAGCGTGATCAAGATGATCGAGGCCGGCGACTTCCCGTTCGACGGCACGTGGACCGACTTCGAGCCGGACCCGTCCTGGCCGATCCCGGCCGAGCTGCCGGACGGCTGGGATCGCCCGGTCGTCGCCCGGTTTTGATCTTCGCTCTTGGGCGCGGCGCGGAAAACGAGCCCGATTGGGATCCGCCCTTCTGGTCTGGCAGAATGGCCCCTGGTATCCGGCTCGTGCGAGGCGCCCTCTAACCCCTCCGCGTTGCCAATCCATGAGACAGCGACATCTCATGTCCCCACGTGGGGTGTCGTCGGCTCAACACGTAGTCACCAGGAGCGAAGAGAACCGTGGCCGTTAAGATCCGGCTCCTGCGGATGGGCAAGATCCGCAACCCGCAGTACCGCATCGTCGTCGCCGACTCGCGCACCAAGCGCGACGGCCGCGCCATCGAGTATGTCGGCATCTACCAGCCGAAGGAACACCCCTCGATCATCCAGGTCAAGTCCGAGCGCGTGCAGTATTGGCTCTCCGTCGGCGCGCAGCCGAGCGAGGCCGTGCAGCGTCTGCTCGAGAAGACCGGTGACTGGCAGCAGTTCAAGGGCCTTCCCGCGCCGCCGCCGCTGCTCGTCGCGGAGCCGAAGCAGAGCCGCACCGAGCTGTACGAGGCCGAGGCCAAGTCCGCCGCCGGTGTCCTCGACGCCCCGGCCAAGACGGCCAAGAAGGCTCCGGCCAAGGCCGCCGAGCCGAAGACTGTCGAGCCGAAGGCCGCCGAGCCGAAGACTGTCGAGCCGAAGGCCGCCGAGCCGGCTGAGCCGAACCGCGAGGCTGTCGCCGAGACCGCAGAGGACCCGGCCGGTGCCGGCGCCGACGCAAGCTGACGGGGCGCTCCGGCCGGCGCTGGAGCACCTCGTCAAGGGCATCGTCGAGAACCCGGACGACGTCCGGGTCCGGCTGGTCGACTCGCGCCGCGGTAAGCGGCTCGAGGTGCGCGTCCACCCCGAGGACCTGGGCACGGTCATCGGGCGCGGCGGGCGCACGGCCAAGGCGCTGCGTCAGGTCCTCGGCTCGATCGGTGGGCGCGGCATTCGCGTC
>DASRYP010000490.1:0-2889 GCA_035687165.1 Actinoplanes sp.
GGCCGGGCAGCGGCGGATCCGGGACCTCGCGAGAGACCTGTCGAGCCTCGCGTTCCGGGATGAGGTAACCGAGCGTGCACCGACAGTTATAGCGCTCCGACGGGGGCAGGGACGGGTCGGCCGGGAAGTCGGCCGAGTAGCCGCCCACCATGAACGGGTCAGCCAGGCCGACGCGCTGGCCGTCGGCCGCGATGTGCGTCGGACGGGTACGCGGATCCGGGGTCGCGATCCACTCTTTCTGCATGGCCAGCCCGGAGGCGCGGGCCATGGCGATCGACCCGTAGTTGCTGGCCTCGATGACCTGCGTCCGGGCGACGAGCGTGCCGGTCCGGGCCGCGATCCCCGAGCTCTCCCGGAGTCGCTGCGCGAGCTGTGGGATCGACTCGCCGGCCTCGAAGCCGTCGAGCAACTCGGACCGGGCCGTCGCCCAGAGGTGATCGCCGATCTCCTCGAAGGTGTTGCGGGCCTGGGCTAGGTACTGCTCGGCCGCCAGGGACCCGACCGACGGCAACGGCGCGCCGACAGCGTCGACCATGCCGGCATGGATCAGCCCCGACGACTCGAGCCAGATCTCAGCCGCGATCGGTAGCAGGTTCTCGGCGACGATGCTGGACCAGGCCGGCGGGATCGTGGACAGGTCGTCAGGCGAAACGTAGGGCTGGCCCGGTGGTAGACCGTCCTCGAGCGGAACGTCGGGCTCCTGGCCGGACACGGGCTCCGTGCCGTCGGCCGCGACCAGGACCGAGGCGGTCTGGATCGCGGCGATACGGTCGGCCACAGCGTCCATGACCGCGCGCATCCCGACCCGGGTCGCGGCCTCGATGCGCGCTTCGTAGGCGAGGATCTGCTCATCGGTGAGGCCGGATATGCGGCGCACCGCGGCCTACCGCGTGGTGAGGCGTACGCGCGGCCGGTGGCCGTTGGCCGAGGCGGCGACCGGAACATCCGGGCCGGGCGGCGGCGGCGCGACCTCGCGGGTCGGGGGCGGTCCGGTGGCCGGAGCGGGCGCGTCGCCCGGCAGAGCCGGGGCACTACCGCCTGATGCCGCAGGAGGCGCGACCGCCCCGGCCACCGAGTCATCTCCGGTGAGCTGTGCCAGCGCCACCGGGGCAAGTTCGACCGTCGTCGCCGCCTTTTTGAGGATCATGACGCGCAGCTCGGCGTCGTCGGGCGCGTCGGACTCGTCGAAGCCGTTCTCGCGCCGGTACGCCGTGCCGGAGATCTCGAAGCGGTCATACGCCTCGCGGGCCGGCCCGGAGCGGTCCGGGCGCGCCGCGAGCTCAGTCGTGTCGTACCAGGCCAGGATCGCGCCGCCGCGTGGACCGACCGGCGAGAGGCCGGCCTGGATCAACGCCGGCCGCAGGAAAGCCTTCGTGACCGCGCCACAGATCGTCTCGGCCATCGGCGCGAAGGTGATCTTGATTTCATCCTCGGAGGCCTGCCACGCGCCCCAGTGATTCTGCTCGCCCATGCCGCCGGTGACCCGCTCGCGCGAGATGCCCATGGTGTCGCCGAGGCGCCCCAGCTCGTCGAGCCGCTCCTTGAGCAGCCACTCGTCGAGGGGGTCTTCCTGGCGCATCAGGCGCCACTTCTCGATCAGGTCCGCGGTGAACCGGACCGGAATCGGGATGCCTGCGGACGCGTTGCCCGGGTTGGCGATGTTGCGGCTGGCGATGTCGATCAGCATCGCCACGAACGGGTCGGGCGCGTCCTTGTACTGCGTCGGGACGCTGAACGTGCCCTCCTGCGGGATCAGCATCAGGCCGTTCATGACCAGCCGCGACACCATCATCGCGATGATCCGACAGTCGATCAGAAAGATCCGACGCATGATCGGGACCGCGGCCTCCGCCGACGAGGTCGCCAGCCAGGGCCACTGCGGGTCGGGCTCGTAGATACGCATCGGCAGGTTGTCCGGCAGCAGGTCACGCCACAGAGCAGGGCCGACCCGCACCCGGAACCGGTCGCCGAGCGCCTGAACGCAGTCGGTGGAGTAGACGCCCCAGTCGGCGGCCGCGAGCGGCACGAACGGACTGTCGCGCTCGGCGATCAGCCAGCCTTCACCCGGCACCGCGAGATGCGGAGTGATCGCGCGCAGGAACGCGCTGTGCCCCGGTGGGCCTCCGCAGAAGTCGGCCATGAGGTCGGCGGCCGGGCCCTCGGTGAGCATCTCCGGCTCGTCGGCGCCCTGGATCACCTCGGCCGCACCGAGACGGATGCGCGACATGGCGCGAGCCTGCCAGTCGATGGCCTGGTTGAACTCGCCGAGCGTGCGCCGGAATCCCCAGGCCTCGGCCTGCCAGGGCTGGTAGCCGAAGAGCTGCCCGCTACGCCACTCGGTCGGCGTATACGAAGTGCTGGCCGCGGTCAGGGCGGAGTCGGACCGGCGCAGGCGCGCGGGGAGTCGCAGGCTGTCCGGCATGCCTCACCCCCGTGATCCGCGGCCAGTGCTGACCATCGTAGACGCAGATCATGAGCCGGGATACACAGCGACGCCCCCCGGCCCAGCCACCGGGGGCGTCGCGAGGGCATAGGCCCTCATCTAGCGGGAGATCAGGCGCCAGTGTCGATCTTGCGTTGCGCGAGTTTCCAGCGCTGCTCGTGCTCGGCCTCGCGCTGGGAGGCCAGCCCGGTTGCCAGCGATCCGGCGGCCACGACGAGCCACGGATACGGCACCGAGAACCAGACATCGGCGAGCGCGACCAGCCCCGCGCCGGCCCAGACCGACATGCACCATGGGCAGGTCCAGACGTAGGCGATCGAGTGCGTCAGGCCTCGCAGGACGCGCGGCCCGACGCCGCCGGTCAGGTTGCCCTCGTCGTCGGACGTGCCCAGGCGCAGGAACGTCTCGCGCAGCCAGCGCACCGGCGGGAACTTGTCGATGAGCAG
>DASRYP010000491.1:0-8817 GCA_035687165.1 Actinoplanes sp.
CAGGTACCCGACGTCATCGCCGATCCGCAACCGGCGCTGGCGTTCGCCATGCTCAAGCAGGCCGGTCTGGGCGCGGTCTGGGCGGTGCTACCGCTCTCCATGACGATGATGGTCGTCGGCATCGCGGCGGCCGGCGCGCAGGGTGGCATCCGGGTCGCCACCAAGCTGTTCATGCCGAAGTTCAGCCGGCTGAATCCGTGGCCCGGCCTCAAGCGCATGCTCGGCCCGCAGGCCCTCTGGGAGGGCGTGAAGGCACTGGTCAAGACCTTTGTGCTGGGCGGTGTCCTCTACAGCACCACCAAGGGCGTCTTCCCGGCGTTGATGACCGCCGGGCAGTTGCCGTTGACGGCGCTGCTCGGCACGGTCGTCGACGCCGCCCTCAACCTGATCCGGGCCGCGTCGGTCGCGGGCATCGCGATGGCCGCGGCCGACTACTTCGTCGTGCGCCGCCGCACCAACAAGCAGTTACGGATGACGAAGGAAGAGGTCAAGCAGGAGTACAAGAACTCCGAGGGGGACCCGCTGATCAAGGCGCAGATCCGGGCCCGGCAGATGGCGATGGCGCGCAACCGGCAGATGGCCGACGTCCCCACGGCAGACGTGATCATGGTGAACCCCACCCATGTGGCCGTGGCGCTGCGCTACGAGCCGCAGAAGGGGGCACCCCGGGTGGTGGCCAAGGGGCAGGGGCCGCTCGCCACCAAGATCCGTGAGCTGGCCGCCGAGCACCGGGTGCCGATGGTCGAGGACAAGCCGCTGGCCCGAACGCTGTACAGCAGCGTCGAGGTGGGGCACGAGATCCCCGCGGAGTTCTTCGGCACGGTAGCCAAGGTGCTGGCGTTCGTCATGAGTCTGAAGGCAAAGGGTTCGGCGGCAGGCCTGCACCGCAACCCCACCTCCGCCTCAGAAGCCGCATAACTGAAAAGTTGGGAGATTTCCTCACATAGCTCCCTTGAACGAGGGAAGATCGCCTTGTGATTGAGCACTCCCTGCTCAGTGATGGCGACGGACCGCCGAACAGAAGGACGCCAGGACGGCGACGACCGCGCAGGGCTGGCTCCACCGTCCACTCCTGGAAGGTGCCGTGAAGAAGCGCAACGTCAGCAAACTCGCCGTCCCCCTCGGGGTCATCGGCATCATCCTCATGATGGTCGTGCCGATGCCGACCTTCCTGCTGGACACGCTGATCGCGTTCAACATCACCGGCGCCCTGCTGATCCTGCTGACCAGCATGTTCGTCCAGAAACCGCTCGACTTCTCGGTCTTCCCGGCGCTGCTGCTGGTCGCCACCCTGTTCCGGCTGGCGCTCAACATCAGCGCGACCCGGCTGGTGCTGCGCGACGGCGACGCCGGCAAGGTCATCCACGCCTTCGGCAGCTTCGTGGTCGGTGGCAACCTGGTCATCGGTCTGGTGATCTTTCTGATCCTGGTCATCGTCCAGATGATCGTGGTGACCAAGGGCGCCGAGCGGGTCGCCGAGGTTGGCGCCCGCTTCACGCTCGACGCGATGCCCGGCAAGCAGATGGCGATCGACGCCGACCTCAACGCCGGTCTGATCGACGAGGATCAGGCCAAGAAACGCCGCGCCGAGGTGGGTGCGGAGGCCGAGTTCTACGGCGCGATGGACGGTGGCTCCAAGTTCGTCAAGGGCGACGCCATCGCCGCCGTCATCATCACCCTGGTCAACCTGGTCGGCGGGTTCGCCATCGGGGTGGCCCAGCAGGGCATGGCCCCCGGCGACGCGATGAACCACTACAGCTTGCTGAGCATCGGCGACGGCCTGGTCTCCCAGATTCCGGCGTTGCTCCTCTCGGTCGCCACCGGTCTGATCGTGACCCGCTCGGCGACCTCGGGCGACATGGGTACGACCGTCACCGCTCAGCTCAGCCAGAACAAGCTCGTGCTGCGCATCGCCGGGGGGGCCGCGCTCGCCCTCTGCGTCATCCCCGGCCTGCCCAAGGTGCCCTTTCTGCTGGTCGGCGTGGCCTTCCTGGTGGCCGCCCAGCGGGTCGTGGAACCGCAGCCGGACGACGAGGCAGCCGCGGCCGCAGCCGCCGCGGAAGTGGTCGACATGCCGCCCGCCGACTCGCCCGAGCAGCTCCTCGGCGAGATGCGGGTCGACCCGCTGGAACTCGCGCTCTCGCCCGACCTGGTCGACCTGGTCGACGCCAGTAGCGGCGATCTGCTCGACCGGGTCCGTGCCCTGCGCCGCAAGATGGCGATGGAGCTCGGCGTGATCATGCCGCCGGTGCGCACCCGGGACGACCTCGACCTGCCACTCTCCTCGTACGCGATCCGCATCTCGGGGGTCGACGCCGGGACCGGCGAAGCGCCGCCCGGCACGGTGCTGGCGATCGGTGACGGGCTGCAGGGTCTGCCCGGCCGGGCCGGTGTCGAGCCGGTCTTCGGCCTCCCCGGCAAGTGGGTGCCGGCCGAGCTGCACTATCAGGCTGAGCTCTCCGGCGCGACCGTCGTCGACCGGGCCAGCGTGATCATCACGCACCTCGCCGAGGTGGTCAGAAGCAACGCCAGCCGCCTGCTCGGTCGCGAGGATGTGCGCGCGTTGACCGAGATGGTCAAGCGTACTCACCCGGTCGTGGTCGAGGAGCTGACCCCGGCCGTACTCAGCCTCGGCCAGATCCAGAAGGTCCTCCAGGCGCTGCTCGATGAGGGCGTGCCGGTCCGGGACCTGGTGCGCATCTTCGAGGCGCTCTCCCTGCGAGCGAAGGCCACCGTCGACCACGACAGTCTGGTCGAGTCGGCCCGTGCGGCTCTGGGTCCCGCCATCGCGGCCCAGTACGCGACCGCCGGCCGGCTCACGGTGATCACGCTCGACCCCATGCTCGAGCAGCAACTGCTCGAATCTCTGCGGCCCAGTGAGACGGGCGCCTTCATGGCGATCGACGGCACGCGTGCCGAGACGATCGTCAGCGAGGCGGCCCGGCTCGCCGAGACCGCGGAACAGCAGGGCCTGGCCCCAGTGCTGGCCTGCTCGCCACAGCTACGACTGCCCCTGATGCGGCTTCTGCGCGCTGGGTCGCGCCGGGTCCAGGTGCTGTCGTACGGCGAAATTTCTGGTTCCACAGCACAGATCGAGACGATTGGGGTGGTGAACGGTGCCTACGCGGGTGCTGCTTGAGGGACCGGCCATCGAGCCACTGCTGGCTCAGGTACGCGATGAGTACGGCTCCCGAGTCCGGATCATCTCGGCGGACAAGGTTCGCAGTGGCGGGGTCGGTGGTTTCTTCGCAAAACAGCATTACGAGCTTTCCGTCGAGGTGCCGGATCCGAACGAGGACAGGAGCGACATGGCACAGCGCACAAAAACGGCCGATAACGGTCAGCACAGCCTGGAACGACTCCTGGAGCGGGCCGAATCGCAGGACCGGTTGGAGGAACCGGCCCGGGGCGCGGCACGCTCGTTCGGTACGGCCTCGCCGCGGTCGGTGACGCCGGCGTCGTTCGGCAGCTCGCGGCCGGCCGAGGAGACACCGAAGCCGTCGCCCGAGAACAACTTCGGTGCCGACGAGGGACGCACTGCGGCCCTCGGGGACACCGGGGCGGCCTTCGCCGAGCTGATGGCCGGTCTGGACGCGGGAAACGACGGTGATCGGTTCACGTCGCGTCCCAAACCCGCGCCGCGGGAGGACACCCCGACGGTACGGCCGTTCCGCCCGGCCGCCGTGAGCGAGTCGGCGGTCAACCAGGTTCTCCGTACGCCGACGCCGACGCCGCAGTCGCCCGCGCCTGCGCAGGTGGCCGCGCCGTCGCTGGGAGCGCCTCCGCCGATCGCCGCGCAGACCTCGTCTCCGCCGGTCAATGCGCCTGTCTCGCCCGCTCATAGCCTCGCCGAGCGGATCGGTGGGCTGGCTGCGAGCGCGGTCGAGGTCGACCCACCGCCCCCGCCGACGCCCGAACCGATCGTCGAGCCGGGGCCGCCGGCCGCCGAGACGTACGGGTTCCGGCCGGCCGGCCCGATCTCGGAGATCTCGGCCCCGTCGGCACCGGTTCCGCCGGTCGCACAGCCGGTGGCCGACTCCGACCCGGTGATCCGCAACCTGATGTCGGTGGGCATGCCCGAGCCGATGGCAAGCCAGATCACCGGTGGGGATACGTACGCCGGGGTGCTGAGCGCGCTCGCCGCGCGCCCCGCCGCACCGGGCATCCCGGATGGTCCTGGCGAGATCCTGGTGCTCGCCGGCGATCTGAACCTGGGCGTCGAGATCGGCCGCCAGATCCTCGAACAGATCGGGGTGTCGGAGAACCACCTCCTGCTGGCCGCTCATTCGACGGCCGGCACCGGGCTGCACTCGTCGCGGCTGATCTCCACGCCGGAGGGGGCCGAGCAGCGCGCCGAGAAGCTGCACACCGCCGAGGACCCTTGGCTCGTCGTGCTCGAGGCGCCGGTCGGCGGCAGCGACCCACTGTGGATCAACGAGATGTGTGACGCGATCGGGGCGACGGCGCTCTGGGCGGTCGTCGACGCCACCCGCAAGACCGTCGACACGGCCCGCCACCTGCGCACGCTCGGCGACGTCGAGTCGCTGGTGGTGCACGGCGTCGAACTCACCACCGACCCGGCGTCGGTGCTCGGACTGGACCTGCCGATCTATTCGCTGGACGGCAAACCGGCCACTCCGCACGCCTGGGCCGCCATGCTCTGCGCGCGGATCGCCGCCGACATCCTCCCGGTCGCCGCTGCTCCACGACGTGTCACCCGCTCGGTGCGGCCGTGATCCGTCCGTCGGTCCTGCTGTTCGCGTTCCTGATGAGCGCGCCGGCGTTGTACCGCTACGTTCTCAACCAGGTCGACACCACCGAGGTGCTGATCCGGTTCGTGATCGCGGTGCCGATCGCGGCCCTGCTGCTGGCAGGTTTGCGGTTCGTCACTGCGGGTTACGGCCGGTCGGAGGGGAAGCCGGAAGGCATCCCGGTGACACCGACCCCGTTGGACGTGCACAAGGCGTGAGGCCGGTCGGACAAGCAGGTGGGGGTGGCCGCTCGACGCGGCCATCCCCACCTGCTTGTCACGCCGCTAAGCCTGAATATCCAGCCGGGTGCCGGGGGCGGCCCGGCGAATCGTCGGTGCGGTCATCCCGGCCGGTTCCTCGTCGGCGTTCCGCCGGCCGCCGCCCGGGAAGCCGTTTGCCCCGAACTGCTGCCGTGCCTGTTCCTGCTGCGCGTTGCCCTGTCGCAGGTCGAGTGAGGTGTTCCGGAAGCCGGCGTCGTTCAGCTCGCGTCGCAGGTCGTCGAGCGCGTTGCGCAACGCATCGTTGCCCGCGTCGGTGCTGCCGCTGAGCTGCACGATGATGTCGCCGTTGCGGATCTCGGCCACCACCTGCACCGGGCCGAGGTCGGCCGGGTGCAGGTGCACCGTCAGCCGGTGCACGCCGTCGGCATCCAGCTTCAGCGGCACGATGCGCATCGCCAGCTGGGCGGCGGGCGGCGAGAACGGCTCGGCCGTCGCGGGCGGCGGTGGGGTGCCGGCGGTGGGTGCGGCCGGGGCGGTCGCCTGCGGTCCCGTGGCTCCGGCGAGGCCGGCCTGGCCGAGCGCCCCCGGGTTTAAAGCGCCGTCCGGCGCCATTCCTGGTGCGGCGGCGGGGTTGATCGGGCCGGCGGTCACGGGCGCAGCCTGGTCGGGCTGAGCGCTCGGCGGAGCCGCGGTGGGGGCGACGGTGGGGGCGACGGCGGGCGCGACGGCGGGGGTCGGCGCAGGTGTGGTACCCGTCGCGGCCGCAGCAGTCGCTCCGAGGTCGGCCGTCATGGGCGTGCGGCCCGTCGGCTGGGGCCCGGCGATGACCGGGGTGCCCGTAGCCGCCGGGGAAGTCGCCGCGGCGGTCGCAGCGGGTCCGGCCGGGACGGTGGGGTCGGTGCTGACCGTCTTTTGGTTCGGCGTGGTGCCGCCCGGACCGGCGGTCTCGGCGCTCTGAGCGAGTTGTGCGGCCAGTTCAGGCGAGACGGGAGGGTGGGGGGCGGTGGCACCCTGCGGCGTCGACCCGGGCGCGGCCTGGACATTGGTGGGATCGGGGCCGGGTACGAAACCGGCGGGAACGGGTGGTCCCGCCACGGGTGCGACTGCTTGATCATTGGTCGGCGGAGTAGTAGCCGCGGTGGCGGCGGGTACGTTCGCGGTGCGCTGGGCGACGGTGGCCTGGGCCGCTCCGACAAGAGCGGCGCCGGCCTCCGCGATCGCCTGGGCATTCGTCGTCTGGGCCGGGCCGGCGGTTGTTTCCGTCGATGGAGTGCACGGGGAAGCGGCGTCGGTGCGGTCCGCTTCGGGACGCCCCTGGGCCTGATCGTCGGCGGCGCGATCGTCGTCGTCGGCGAAGCGGTCGGTGGCCGCATCCCGCTGGAGGGCGCTGCGCCCGGCCGCATCTCGCCCGGCTGCGACCCGGCGCTCGGCGATGTCCGAGGCACGCTGCTCAGCGGTGCGCCGGTCGCTCGCCTTCGTCTTGTCGTCCCGGCCCGGCCGGTCGAGTTCGGCCGAGAGCGCGGAGCCGAACTCCTCCCCGCCCTTGCCCCGTTTGTCGCCGGGACGGCGGCCGACGTCGGTCACCGACGTGGGGTCGGCCCCGTTGACGGAATTCGGCCTGTTCATGCGTGTCTCCTGCTCAGGTTGGAGCGGTCCCGGCTCAGCCGCCGAGCGCGGCGAGAGCCTTCTGAACCTTCGGGACGTACGCCTGGGTCTCCGAGTACGGCGGGATGCCGCCATACCTGTGCACCGCGCCTCCGCCCGCGTTGTAGGCAGCCAGGGCCAACGGCAGCGACTTGAATTCGCGCAGGTTGCGGGCGAGCAGTTTGGCACCGCCGTTGATCGCCTGCTCCGGGTCGAACGAGTCGTGCACGCCGAGTCCTTTGGCAGTCGCGGGCATAAGCTGCATGAGCCCCTGCGCACCGGCCTTGCTGACCGCCTTCGGGTCGTACCCGGACTCGATCTTGGCTACCGCGGCGAGCAGCTTCGACGAGACGCCATAACGGGTGCCCGCCTTGACGAAGAGGTCTCCGTAGGGCACACCAGAGAGGGAGCTATCGCCCTGGAGGCTGACGGGGCGAACGGCCCCGGCGGCGTTCGGCCCGGCCACGGCGGAGAAGTCGGCGACGACCCGGCGGATGTGCGTCGGCTTCTCGTACACGCTCTCGATCTTGACGTGATCGCCGGGCTTGGGGGCTGCGATCATCTTGTTGTCACCGAGGTAGATGGCGACGTGGTCGACGGGGGAGTCGAAGGCGAGGATGTCACCCGGCTTGGCCTGCGCCAGGTTGGCCACCGGCTCGCCGGCCTTGGCCTGCTCGTGGGCGAGGCGGGGCAGCTTGATGCCGAGGTCGCCGTAGGCCCGCTGGACCAGCGCCGAGCAGTCCAGGCCACGATCCGGGTCGGTGCTGCCGAAGACGTACGGGATGCCGAGGTACTTCTTGGCCGCGTCGACCACGTTCTGGCCGGTCGCCTGGCGGTTCAGGTGCATTGTCCCGGTCCGGCCGGTGGCGTTCGCCAGCGCCGAGGCGAAGGTCGTGTCGGCCCCCCTGGTGGTGACCGTGCCGGTCGCGCCCGGCGCCGGGTTGACGGGCGTCAGGCCGAGCTGTCCTTGGAGCTCATGGATGCGGTTGAGCACCCCGGCGAGACCGATCATTCGGTGGCTCCGCGGGCGGCGTCGCGCGCCTTGCTGGTCGTCGCGAGCTCGTCCAGGTTGGCCTGGTCCGTGCGCAGGTCGTTGGCGCGCACCATCTCGGCGTGCCGCTCGGCCATCAGCTCGACCGCGCGGTGGCGCTTGGCGGCGTCGGCGAGGACGGCCAGGCGCTCGCGCTCGAGCTCCTCGGCGTCCTTGACTATGCGCTGGGCGCTCATCAGCGCGCCGGCCAGCGACTGGCGGGCGACGAGAGAGGCGACCATGGCGCGGGCGGTGCCCTCGGACGGGGCCTGGGAGCCGACCAGGTCGAGGTGGCGGCGGCGGACCAGCTGCTGGGCGTCGCGGATCTCGGAACGTGACTGGCTCACGGCGCCGCGGGCGGCGTCCTCCTGGGCCTTGCGGGCGCGGAGTACGGGAGAGAGTCGAAAAAACCGGTTCAAGGTGATGCCTCCTGGCCGGCCGGCGGACGGTCGTTCACCCTTCCCGGTCGGCCCGCGGGCGGATTCGCTGAGCGCTTGCACCCGAGCTGCAACTGTGCCGATGGCACCGGTCACCGGGCGAATCGCGGTGCGGGGGTGGGGTGCGGCTCAGGAGGCGTTGATCAGCGCGCGCAGCTGGGCCCAGGCCACTTCCGCGGGGACGCGCTCATCCAGGCCCTGGCGGAGGAAGGCAGTGATGTGGGGCCAGATGGCGGTGGCGCGGTCGGCTTCCGGGTTGGTACCGGAGACGTACGCTCCGATCTCGACCAGCTCGCGAACCTCGCGGTGGGCGGCCATCAGGCGGCGCAGCTCGGTGGCGTCGGAGCGTTGCTCCGCCGTGGTGATCCGGTTCGCGACCCGGGAGATCGAGTCGAGGGCCTGGACACTCGGGAAGTGTCCGGCGGTGGCGAGCTTGCGGTCGAGGACGATGTGGCCGTCGAGGATCGAGCGAGCCGCGTCGGCGATCGGCTCGTTGTGGTCGTCCCCCTCGACCAGCACGGTGTAGAGGCCGGTGATGCTGCCCCGCGCGCCCGGACCGGCCCGCTCCAGCAGCGAGGCGAGCATCGCGAAGACCGATGGCGGATATCCGCGGGTCGCCGGCGGCTCGCCCACCGACAAACCGACCTCACGCTGCGCCATCGCCGCACGGGTCACGCTGTCCATCAACAGCAGCACGTCGGCGCCCTCGTCGCGGTAGTACTCGGCGATGCGGG
>DASRYP010000492.1:0-14294 GCA_035687165.1 Actinoplanes sp.
CTTTGACCCTCTTTGGGGTGATCCTGGGCACTTGGCGGCTGGAAGGTAACCGGTGGCGTCGGCTTCGCGGCGCCACGCGGGGTCCGCTTCGCCGGCGGCGTCGCACCCGACGTGTTGAACGGTGCCCGCGAAGAGCGAGCGCGACTCTCGGTGGGCGGGGTCTCCTCCATGCCGCAGCAGCTTAGCCCCCGCAGCGCCATTTGACCTGTTGGAGCTGCTTCCTACCCACCCGCCGCGCGCAAGGTGCCGACCTCTTTGTGCGACGCTCAACCGGTCCGGTATTCTCAAGCGTCGGTGGCCTAGCAGCCACCGGGGAGACTTCGCCTAGTCTGGTCTATGGCGCCGCACTGCTAATGCGGTTGGGGTTTTATAGCCCCTCCCGGGTTCGAATCCCGGAGTCTCCGCGTGCAGGGCCGGTGTGTATGCTGGCAACGCACCGAGCGCCCGTAGCTCAATGGATAGAGCATCTGACTACGGATCAGAAGGTTAGGGGTTCGAGTCCCTTCGGGCGCACCACTTGAGCAGGGAATATAGCCATTCGGCTATGTTCCCTGCTTTCGTGTGGGGCGCATGTGGGTCACGGTCGCGACCCACATTTCGGCGGGGTTTTCGCAGCTCAGAGGGCGTTTACGAACGCGACTTTTCGCGTAGGACCGGTTTCCGACAGACGAGCACCATCCGAGCACCATGCTCCTGCGAAATGGGATCTTTAGGGCGCAGGGGCGGGGGTTCGAACAGGCCGCCCTACCCCTCTCTTTGCAGGTCACAGCCTTTTGGTGCTCCACATGAGTGAAGGCATCATGGCTCGGAGGCATCTGATTCTTGGTTAGATGCTCCGAACGCTCGCCAGCGAGCGTGGTGCCGAGACGCCGCATATAGGCCTTGAACTGCTGATTCGGACGGGTGACCGTGCTACGCCCCAGCGCTCAACAACCCCTAAGGACTGGGCGGCTACGCCGGAGGGCGGGGATGGTTCGTCCACGGCAGGTGCGATAACGCCTGCACCCGGCTGGAAGGAAGCTAGCCGGACGTGTTGCGCAAGGCTGATCCGCACCCCCGGCGCGGGCGCGTATCAACCCTCGGACGGGAACCGGCCGGACGAATAGCGGCGAGCCGTTCGGGGATCGCCTCTTGTCGGAGGGTGCCGGTACGCTCTGTCGCGTGAGCGTCGCTGCAAGTGGTGATCCTTCGCTGTCGATGGGTGAGATCGACGAGTCTGATGCCAGCCAGCCGCTTAGTGGATGGGGTGGCGACGAGGGCCTTGGCCGTCGTCTCAAGGCACTCGCCTGCACCGCTCCGCTGCACGATCTCGACGGACGCAAGTCGCGTCTGGAGTGGGCGGACGCGGCGGCCTATCAAATGGCCGAGGTCGGGCTGCAGGCTATCGATCAGGTGACCATCGCGATGGACTTCGATCACGGTGCGAGCCACGATCAGGTCGTGCGGCGCCTGCTGCCGTTCATCGCCGCGCAAGCTCCCGACCGGGTGCAGGGCGAATACGAGCGGGTGGCTCGATGGGTCCTGGAGTGCCTGATCAACGTCGGCAGCCTGGACCGCGGCTTTCGGGCTGTGTACGGGGTGTTCGGCGCCGACGGCGCCTATCGGCGACGGACGTTCGACTTCAAACTGCTGATCGAGTTGTTGTCCCCGGAAGGGGAGGTGTACCTGCGCACCAGTGACGAGGCGATCAACGTCCTGGTCGGCGCACTGGACACGGATGTCGAGTCGGCGCAGATCGCGGCCGAGGTGAAGCTGGAGAACCTGATCAAGCGCGGCCGGCTTTCCGACGCGCAGGTCGCCGCGGAGCAGGCCCGCTACCGCACGGTCCAGTACGCAGAGGTGCTCCGCCGCAAGATGGAAGCGACCCGCCGGGACGTGCGGGCGGTGGACTGGCTGAACGAAGTGCCCGACCTGATCGCGGAGGCCTTGGACCACATCGCGACCCGCTACAAGGCAGAGAACGCGATCCTGGCTACGATCACCCAGACCCGTGATGAGGCGGAGGAGCCTGATCATAAGCGCCGCGCCGCGCGCCTGGTGGAGGTGGTCCGCGACTGCATCCGCCGGCACACCCAGTTGCAGGCCCGGTTGCAGACGGCGGGGCAGACTTTCCGGGCCGAACAGGATCGCCAGCAGTTCGCCGGGCCGCCCCAACGCGCTGCGGTGGATCTGTTCGGCCAGTTGCTGGTGCCGTTGCTGCGGCTGCCGGTCGCAGCGGCGGGTCCCCCGACGGCTGTGTTCTTTCGTGCCGTTACGGGCACTGTCCAGCCCACCGCGCCGCGGCTGACGAGCCTGGTCGACATGTTGCTCAGCCCACCCCGCGAACGGGATCCGCTCGGTGAGCCGGTACCCGAGCCAGAACTGGCGCCGCCCGCCGATCCGGACCGGTTTAGCGGCGACCTGTGGGATCACGCCGATGCGTTGCTGGAGCTGACCGGGGCGCCGCGCAGGCTATCCGGCCTACTGGCCGAGGCGCGATCTATCGACCCCGGTCTGCCACATCTGGTCGCGTTGCGGTCACTGCATGCGGTCAGTCCCGAGATTGGAGTGGCGCTGCGGCAGGGCGACCCGGCTTTGCTCG
The DNA here is from genome assembly GCA_035687165.1 of Actinoplanes sp. GTDB lineage: Bacteria > Actinomycetota > Actinomycetes > Mycobacteriales > Micromonosporaceae > Actinoplanes. The sequence goes on from DASRYP010000492.1 coordinate 2,582, forward strand.
TCGCGGTTGACGACGGCACGCCCTTGGTCGACATCGGATTCGGGGGCGCTGACCTGCTGGTAGACGTCATCGCGCTGAGCGCTGCAGTCCCACCGGAATCCGTCCTTCGATCGGATGAGGAATTCGACACGGAAGGGGCGAGGCCGGCATGAGCGAAACGATCCGGACCGCAGACGCGGGAGACGCCGCCCGACTAATCGCGCTGGGTCTACGGCCCAAGCAGCGGCCTTCTCGTGATCTGATCTACGCCGATCTGGTCCGCCGATATCGGCAGGATCCCGTCTTTGCTGATCTGGTGGAAGCGGTCGCCGCAGGTCTGGGGCTCGCCGTCCTGGCGGTGACTACTCAGAGCGGTGCCGTCTTGGCCGCGATGAGCGAGTCAGCGTTCGAGGTGAAGATCGACGAGTACGCGCGGCGGGTCAGCCTCCGCGACCGCAACGTGGAGAAGGTCCTGCACGGGCTCATCCATCTCGCCGTTGCAGCCCTGTGTTTTCCCCGGCCGGACGACCTGGCAGATGACACGTACGTCGGTCGTGTGTCGGTGGAGCAGGTCGACCAGGTGGTACGGGAGGCGTGCCGGATGCTCGACGAGGCCACGGCGACCACGGAGGAAAACGCCGATCCGTTGCACGGTGCTCCCATGTTGGAACAGGTGTGGCGGGTCTACGCGCGCCGGCCGTCGGCGGCCGCGACCAAGGACGGTCGGCTGGCCTCGGACACCACCCGCGGGATGATCACCAAGGCATTGCGGTTCCTCGGCGATCAGGGTTTCCTGCAGGCGGCGGGGGACGAGGGTGGCGGCACGTTCCGCACCACGCCCCGATATCAGGTTCAAGTCCGGGAACTCGCCGCCGAGCAGGCGTTCGACGAGCTGCTGGCGTTGGGTGTAGTCGCCGCCGGCAGCCCCACCGGATCCCTGCAACGTCGCGGACCGCAGGCCGCCGATGTATGAGTTGTCGCGGGTCCGGCTGCACTCGGTCGGCCCGAAGGGCGCCCGCTACCAGGACGTGACAATTGATCTGCGAGATGTCGGACCGGTCCTGACGCGCGCCGTCCAGCAGGCGTTGTTCGATACCGACACCAGCGCGGGTGTTCTCCGGCGCCCGTCGCCGGCGAGTGTGTTGTTCCTGGAGAACGGTGGCGGAAAGACCGTCCTGATGAAGCTGATCTTCTCCGTGATGCTGCCCGGCCGGCGCAACGTGCTGGGCTCGACCAACACCCGCGTCCTGGAAGACTACGTCCTCGCCACCGATCTCGCGCAGGTCGCTCTGGAGTGGCAGCACACCCGCACCGGCGAACGGGTCGTGACCGGCAAGGCATCGGAGTGGCGGGGCCACACCGTCTCCTCCGACCCGAACCGCCTCAGCGAACTCTGGTACACGTTCCGTCCTACCGCCTCGTTCAATCTCGACACCCTCCCGTTGACTGTCGACGGGCGGCTGCTGACCCTCGCCGGGTTCCGCGACCGACTGGCCCAGGCCGGCAAAGCCGAACCCCGGCTCGCGGCCGCCCACGAGACCAATCAAGGCGAGTGGATCAGGAAGCTGGAAAACCTCGACCTGGACCCGGAGCTGTTCCGCTACCAGCGGGCGATGAACGCCGGAGAGGGCGAAGCCGCCGATGCGTTCACCTTCAAGAGTGACGAGGCATTCGTCGATTTCCTGCTCCGGGCGGTCACCGACGAGGAGGACCCTCGAGGCCTGGCCGACGTCCTCGCCGGGTATGCCACCAAATTGGCCCAGCGCGGCAATCTGATCGCCGAGCGCGACTTCGTCGCCGGCGCCTTGCAGCGCCTCACACCGTTGACGCTGGCAGCCGCGGACGCGCGTGCCGCGGCTGAGTTGGCTCAGGCGGCCCGTCGCGACGCGGAGGCTTTCGTAGCGACGCTGATAGCCCGCCACCGCGCCGACGCACACCACCTGGACCGGGCCGGCGGGGAACTCGGCCAGGTCAGCAGAACCGAGAACACGGCGGACCAGGACGTGCGCCGCCTCGGTGCGATTGCCCTAGAACTGCGGCGTCTGGTCGCCGGGCTCCGTCTGCAGGCCGCCGAACAGGCCAAAGCGGCGCTCGAAGGCGAACGAGATCGGATCGAAGGTCTGCTCAGGGCCTGGCAGGCCACCGGCATCGCCGCCGCCCACCAGGAGGCGACGGCCGCTACCGATACGATCCGCGAGCTCGTGGAGGCCCAGCAGGAGGAAGCTCGTCCGGTTTTGCGAGCCCGTGACCTGGCGGCCCGTTCCTTGGCGCGGGCGCTGCTTCAGCTGGCCGCCGACGCGGAACAACGCCGCGAGCACGGCGAGGAACAGGCAACTGCCCTCGACGGCCAGGCGACGGAAGCCGATCAAGCCGGTCAGGAGGCAGTCCGCAAGAACGAACAGGCCAGTGCTCAACTGGCCGCTACGCACGACCATATCGACCAGGCACAGTCAGCACTTCGAGCAGCGGCCGACAAAGGTCTGCTGACCGCAACGGACCGAGTGGAAGAGGAGGCCCGCGAAGCGCAGCGGCTCGCCGATGATGCCCGAGCCATCGTCAAGCAGGCTTGGCAGCGGTTGCCGGATCTGACCCGCGAACGTAAGGGCGCAGAGAAGGAGCTTGTCAAGCTGCAGAACGAACACCGCCACGCGGCCGCTGAGGCTGATCGGCGAGCCGAGGTAGTGCAAGTCGCGGTACAGCGGACCGAGGAGCTGGCCGGAGCGCCGCGGTTGGCCGACCTACTCGGCGCCGACGCCGTAGATCTCGATACCGACGCCACCCCCGCCATGGAGCGGTTGACTGCGGCCGTGCAGACGGCCGAAGCTCAGCGAGCGAGCCTGCAGAACGAACAAGCCGCCGACGAACGGGTTCTTAGCGCACTGGGCGACGGCGGGCTCCTGCCACCCAGCCAACCCGTGACAGCAGCCTTGGCGATTCTCGAAAACGCCGGTATCACCGCGTGGGCCGGGTGGAGCTACCTAGCCCAGTTGCCCGCCGATGACCGGGAACTCACTCTGCACCGCTACCCGCATCTGATCGACGGGCTCGTTCTGAACAACTCCGAACATCTCGGCGAGGCGAAGCGGCTACTGACCCAGGCGCGGTTGCTGCCCGCCACGATCATCGCCGTCGGCACGACCGCGACGCTGCAGCATCGTGACCTGCCGATGCCGGGAGGGCTGGACTTCCTGGTACCTCCCAATCCCGCTCTGTACGACGACGAGGCGGCCGCGCGTGAGCGCGACCACCTGACGACGGCACACCGGGAACGGGCTGCGCGTATCGACGAGTTGACGACCCAGGCGGACGCCGACCGCCAGTTGTCCCAACGAATAAAGACGTGGCGTCAGGACTATCCCGAAGGCGAACTGCGCAGACTCGCGACCGTCAACGAAGAGGCCGCGGCGATTGCGGATGCCGCACTGGCCGCGGTCGAAACCGGCGAACAGGTTCGGGACGCGGCGGCCGAGGCTGAAGATGAATTGCAGGGACGCATCCCGGGCCTAGAGGCTGCGGCCAAGCAAGCCGAGGACCTCGCCAAACTGCTCGCGGATCTGGCAGAACAGGCAGCGCGGATTCCCGGATGGGCCGAGGATGTCCGCTCCGCACGAGACACCATGGCCACCGCCCAGCGGGAACTCCAGGCGGCGACGAGCCGAGCCGGCGATCTACGCCGCCAAGCCGCAACCGTCCGCGACCGCGCGGGCGACCACCGGCGGATCCGCGATGCGAGCCGTGAAGAACTGGGTCGCCTACCCGGCGCCGGCTCCGTCGACATCACCTACCCGGTACCGGCCGAACCGGTACCCGAGCTCCGCGAACGCCACCGAACCGCGGCCGAGGCATATCTTAGGGTCGAGGTCGGCACCGACCTGCTAGGCGAACTCCGCGCCGTCGAGAATAAGGAAGCGTCCAGCCGTGCCGCATGGGAATCGGTCCCGAGCGACGTCCGCGATACTGCACTCGCTCTGCTTGCTACGCCGGAGGGCACCGATACCGCCGCTCGCGCCGCCGCGACCAGCCGAACCGGACGCGATCTTCAGGAAGTCGGGAAGCGGATCGACCAGGCTGCGACCCATATCGGCAGCCTGCTCTCCGAGTACAACAGCTTCATCCCGCAGGAACGCTCGCTCGACCCGTACGGCAAGCCTCACGACATTGAACATGGCGAGGATCTAATCAACCAGGCGAGCGCCGACCACGCCGCGGCACGACGCACCTACGACAACATCAAAGCCAAGCGCGAAGCCCTCGAGCAGAGGATCGCCCAAACCAAGCAGGCTCTTGATGCCTTCTCCGCGGTCATCGAGTCCCTCGCTGACGTAGCACCGCCAGCCGTGGACGAAGGGGTCGGCGCGTTCGAGGGCGAAGTCGACATCGCACGAACCCGTCGCAACGATGCACGCCGGACCCTTACCGAGGCCGACGGGATGCTGGTCGAGGCGAGCCGCGTAGTACGCACGGCGGCTGACGTTCTGGCGCAGTACGCCGTCGACCCAGCGTTCGAGCACGTGATCAGCCCGGTTCGTCGGCAGATCATTGCCGTCGATCGAGAGACCCTGCCGAACCACGCTGCAGACTGGCAGTCAGCCCTGGAGCCGCGGCTGCGCACCCTCGATGACGACCTGACCCAGATCAACGAACACCGTGCCGGCATCATTACCCGCCTGCACGGCATCGTCGATGCCGCACTCCGCACGCTGCGCCTGGCTCAACGGCTGTCGAAGCTACCGGCGGGCATGGGGGACTGGTCCGGGCAGGAGTTCCTCCGGATTCGCTTCACCGAACCAGACCCGAGCGTCCTACGCGAACACCTCGGACACGTCGTCGACGACGCGGCCGACGCCGCCGCGGACAAGCAGCGCCGTCCTAAAGACGGACTGAGTTTGGTCCTGCAAGGAGTCCGCGCCGCGATGCCGAAAGGCGTCGTCGTGGAGATGCTCAAACCCGACGCCGTGTTGCGCACCGAACGCGTCCGCGTCTCCAGCATCAGCGACGTCTTCTCCGGCGGACAACTACTCACCGCCGCGATCATCCTCTATTGCACAATGGCCGCATTACGCGCCAACGAACGAGGCCACACCAACCGCCCGCACGCCGGAGTGCTGTTTCTCGACAACCCTATCGGCCGTGCCTCCGCGGGATACCTGCTCGAACTGCAGCTCGCCGTCGCGCAAACCCTCGGCGTGCAGCTGATCTACACCACTGGACTGTTCGACACCAACGCGCTGTCGGTCTTCCCCCTTGTCGTCCGCCTGCGCAACGACGCCGACCTACGGGCCGGGCTGAAATACCTCACCGTTGACAGCGAGATGCGCCGGCCACTCGAACAGATCGGTGAACCCGACGGCTCAGGCCGGCTCACCGCGACCAGAGTGTTCCTGCGCCCATCCGCGCCGACATGACCAGCGACCAGCAACCAGTCCTGTCCGACCGCGCAGGCCGCATCCGCGCGGCTCTCGCCGACTGGCCACGACGCCGCGTGCCACTCGATCGCCTCTGGCAGATCCTCGACGCCGTCGACCCAGCCACCCGAACCTTCCTGCACCGTCGCCAACTTCTCGCCGACACGCTGGCTGAACTGGCCGCCGCGCACGCCATCGACCTCCCCGCTCACACCTCCTACGACCGCACCGAACTCCCCGCACTGCCCCGTTTCGTCACCCTTCCCAACCCCGACCAGGTCCGGCGGCCCACCGCCTCGATCGTTTGGCACCCCGCCCTGTCCTGGGCCGCTGACGCCACATTCACCGCAGCCCAACGGCCCACGCTCGAAAAGATCAACCGATGGTTGTTCACCAGCCGAGGCGACCTGGTGATACCGCAACGAGAACGGTCGCTGGAGATTCTCGGTGACGAGAAGGCCCTCGACCGTCTCCAGACCACCGGACTGTTCGGACCCGGCCGACTCACCCTCGACCTGCTACGCGCTCGGCGCGTCACCCCACCGCTCCACACCGTTCACACCGGCGCCGGACCCGTCCTCCTCGTCGTGGAGAACAGCGACACCTTTGATTCGCTGCACCGTGTCCTGGCCACGAGAACCACACGAGTCGGGCTGGTCGCTTGGGGCGCTGGCGGCGCGTTCGAGGCCTCAGTCCTGTCCATCAGCACGCTGAGCCACCCCATCAGCGAGATCTCCTACTTCGGCGACCTCGATGCCAAAGGGCTCCAAATCCCCGCCAACGCCGATCGGCTGTCAGCCGCATACGGCCAACCACCAGTACGCCCAGCAGCAGGGCTCTACTCCGCCCTCCAACGAGTCGGGACACCCCAGGCCGGACAACCCCGGCTCAGCGCCGCGACCGCAACCCAGCTTTCTTCCTGGCTAGAACCCCAACACCGCGAATGGGCCGTCGCCAGCCTCGTCGGCGGAACCCGAATCGCGCAAGAAGCCGTAGGCCTGGCCTACTTCACCGACAACGACGACTGGCTGGTCGATTTCCTCTGAACAGCACGATGCCCCAGGAAGCGAGGATGGCAGCGCTTGCGACCACGATTCCGCATATTAGCCGCGGGCCGGGGATCCGGGCTGGGCCCACCGGTGCGCCGCCCACGCACTTCAGCGAGACCGAGTCTTGCGGGCTTTCCGATGTGACCTGGCGATACTGCGTGGGACAGGACGCCGCGGTCCGTCTGCAGGGTTCTGAGCTGGGCCGAGCTGTGCGGATCCGGGCAAGCCGGCGCGGGGGACTTGTGGCCGGCGGATGGTGCGTTTGGTGATTGGAGCTTTCTGGGTTCGGCAACCGATGTCGAGGATGAGTTGGGCGGTGTCTTCGGCGGCTTTGCGTTGGATCGCGGGCAACACGCTGGTGTAGACGTCTGCGGTGAGCGCGACGGTGGAGTGCCGGAGTTGATCCTGGATCGTCTTGATGTCGACGCCGGCGCTGTGCGCGAGGCTGGCCGCGCCGTGACGTAGGTCGTGCAGGCGCACTGGCGGCAGGCCGGCACGGTCGATGAGAAGGCGCAGGCGTTGGGTAAAATAGCCCGGGTGGAACGGTGCTCCGTCGGGCCGGGTGAACACGTACCCGCTGGGCAGGTAAGGCTTGTCCGTGTTGTCCCGTCGGACATGGTGGCGTTCCTGCTGTCGCTGGTGCAGCCGCAGTATTCGCACGGTGTGGGTGTCCAGTGCGACGGTGCGGCGGCCGGCCGCCGACTTCGGCGGTCCTTCGTGGATGGCGTAGCCGGCGGTGGTGCGTTGCCGCGCGATGACGAGTAGGCCATTGTCGAGGTCGACGTCGGTCCACCGCAGTCCGGCAGCCTCACCGCGGCGCAGGCCGCGTAGGGCAATGAGCCACCACAGGGCGAAGAGGCCGTCGTAGCGCACCGCGTGCAGGAACGACGTCAACTGCTCGGGCGTCCAGACCGCGACGACGGGGTGGTCGCCGGTGGCTTGCCAAGCAGCCACGCGAGGCTGTGTCCACACCACCGCGTAGGGCCGCTCGCGTGTCGGTAGCTCCAGCCGTGCGGCGGGGTTGCTGGTGACGACGCCTTCGCGGACTGCTGCGTTCAGGGCGGCTCGTAACGTCGTGCGAACGTGGTGCAGGGTGCATGCGGAGTGGGGAACCCCGTGCCGGTTGGTGATTTTGCCGATTTCGGCGAAGGCGGCGGTGAGCTGTCGGGCGTTCAGTTGCGCGAGAGTCATGGCGCCGATATGAGGGATCAGGAAGCGCTCGATGTCGTGGCCGTAGTGCGCTCTCGTGGTGGCGCGGATCCGGGTGCGGGTGGACAGCCAGTACTGCAGCCAACGCGCGACCGTCCAGTTCTGCCCCGTACATTCCTCGCGCGACACCTCTAGCAACGTGTCGCGGGCTTGCCGGGCGTCCTGCTCAGAGGCGAAGCCACCGCGACGGACGCGGTCCACCCGGCCCAACACGTCTCGGGTCGAGCAGGCGAAGTACCAACTACCGTGGTCCGGGTCGAGCAGTCGGGTGCAGTGCTCGCCGGAGCGCTGTCCGGTCGCCTTGTCGATGCACCCACACCTCTTGAAGATTCCGCTGCTGCCTGTCATGTCGTGTCCCCGTTCTTGTTGTGTCCTACCTCGTACTCCTCGGCGAAGTCATGGCCGGATGCTGACCGAAGGGTGCCTTGGCTTGTCTTGGCTGCCCGGAACGTCCTTGTCAGCAGCCTGCTGGTGAACGTCATTGGCGACGCCGCATGCCAGATCGCCGCGGCGTTCGCGGTCACCGGTCTGCGATCCACTCTCGTGGCAACGAGCACCCGGAAACCGGGTTTGGCGGTGCCCGCCACCGGGCTGAGTCGGGCGGCGTTGGTTCTATGAGGGGTTGCGAGCGGCAAGGCCGCTGATTTCATCCCCGAGTCCGCACCCGCTGCGATACCCGCTGCTCAAACAGGAACTTCGAGTGCTCACGGCACTTCCCGCAGGAGCAGCCGACGAGGTCTGATGCGATGCACGGTCCAGTTGATGGTCCAACTTTGCTTCGGTTCACCATACGTGTTCATGGCTCACCATGCATGGTTCCCTCTCGTCAATTATGGTTCTCCGGTGCGTGGGATGGTCGGTCAGTGATCGACCACGACGGCCCAACCCCTCTGTACGTCCAGGTGGCAGATACCATCGAGGCACGTATCCAAGCGGGCGACCTTCTGCCGAATCGGCCGATCCCCTCGGAGAACCAGCTCGTTCAGGAGTACGGCATCGCTCGAGGCACCGCCCGCAAATCGATCCAGCTACTGCGCGAACGCCGGCTGGTGGTAACCGTTGTCGGTCGGGGCACATACGTCGCTACTCCGACGGACGATCAGGCCTAGGGTGCCGAGGCCGCCAGATCGACAACCCTGACATTCGCCTGACCTGCTAAACGTCGCCGCCCGGCTTCGAACCCTGAGCGGCTGCGATCCGAGGCCGCATTCGCCCGTCGGCGTGGGTCCGGCCGGTCGCGGTCAATGTTCGGCGAAGCCATGCAGGTTCGTCGCGGACAGCGTCGAGCCTGAATCGCTTCTAAGTGGTCTCAGACTTCCTCCCACAGCTGTCGGGGGCCAAGGCCGCTGACGACTCGGAGAGTCTGGGGTTGTCAGGAGCGCGCCGGCGATGCTCCATCAGTGAGGTAGATCGTCGTGCCTTTAGTCCGGGCGGCAAGCGCGGCCTCGACGCGCGGTGCGACGCGCGGCGGGAGCAGACGTCGGCACCGCTCAGGGTCGTGGAACCCGAAGGTGTCCAGCTCGTCGGAATCGACGCGGATGCTGTGGTTTCTGGTGAGCCGACCGCCGTCGAAGATGAAGTTCACCAGGGCCCGCGGGCGAGGCCCGGCCGGCGAGGCCCAGTCGACGACGAGCAGGTCACCAACGTGCAGGGCAAGGCCGAGTTCTTCTCGCAGTTCGCGTCCGGCAGCAGCGTGTGGGCTCTCGTGTTGATCTACGTAGCCGCCGGGGATAGCCCAGTGATCGCGGTAGTTCGGCTTGACCAGCAGCACCCGGCCGGTGTCGTCCGTGATGAACAGGGCGGCGGCGGCGTGGAAGGACGCCAGCTGCGCGTACCACTTGTCCGGCTCTACCCACGTCATCCAGTGACTTTATCCGTGGCTGGCGGTGGAGACATAGGCGTGAGCCCTGTGCAAGAACGCGTCGACGGCGTGATCGCTGCGATGGGCGGAAAGCCGTTGGGCCAGGTCGGTGATCCGGTCAGTGACCCGGCGGGAGCGTACTCGGCCGGCGAGGTCGAGCGCGTCGTGACCGAGCTGACTGGCATGATGCGGCTGGGCAGATGTCCCGGTGGCGTAGACGCTCGCGATTAGCGCGGTGTGCAGAGCCCGCGTACGTACGCTGCCTTCTGCCAGGTGCAAGGCCTGCTCGGTGTGGCCGAGTGCTTCCTTGGTGCGGCCGAGGTCGCGCAGGCAGCGGATCGCGGTGCCGGCCAGGTGCGCCGGGGTGAAGTAGCCGGCCCAAGCTGGTTGCTCGGATGTACCGATCTTCGCGGTGGCGTCTTCGGCCAGCTTGTTCTCTCTTGGGTTTTTGGGCCCCACAACTCCAGGGTTTTTTGGCCCCACAGCCGAAGCCGGATGCGAATACGTCGATCGGAACTCCAGCTCCAACTGGCCCCAGCAATCCCATTCCGTGGAACGGTCCTATGGCGGGCCGGAGGGAGCTTCGACATCGACACGGGTCAGCGTCCCCAGGTGTGCCGTCCCCGCTCGCTACAGCGGGACGGAGGGACTCGATGGCAAGCCGGCCGCAGGCCGGTGCGGCAGCACCTCAGACCCCGAGTCGCGCGATGCGGGTGGGGCCACGGTGACGCTGCCGTGCATCGACAGATTTGTGGATTCTGGAGCATTTGGTGGCGAGCCGGTGGGGCCAAGATCCTCTGGAGTAGTGGGGCCAGAAAACCCCAGCGAAATCAGGCCAGCTGGAGCGCGGCGGTGCAGTTGCGGGCATCGCCGGCGATGGCGTGGGCGCATGCCTCGGCGGTGTGCAGTCGGGCCATCACTATGACGTGGGCGCGGCCGGTCCCGCTGGCGACGGCGGCGCGGGCCAGCCGCACGGCCTCCGCGGGCCGGCGGAGATAGACGGCTTGGGTGGACATGTTGGCCAGGATGTGCGCGCCGAACCCTGCGTGGTTGGCAGCCTTGGCCAGTCGTAGGGCTTGGATGAAATGTCTCTGGGCCAGCCCTTGATCGCCGATGTCGTAGCTCATGAACGCGACCTGCCCGGTCAGCTCAGCGACCGCGGCGAACAACTGTCGTCCCACCCTGTCGGTGTAGGTGCCGCGCAGCATCGGCTCGACTTCCCGGTGCAGCCATTCGGCCAGCGACGCGCGGAATTGGCCACCGCCATGACGTCGGTCAAGGTCGAGGAACTGCTGCTGACAGGCGCGCAGCGCGTCGACGTCGGCCAGCGTGACCTGGCGGCGTCCGCGATGGGAGGCGTCGGGATCGCGTGGGTCGAAGTGCCAGCGCCACCCAGCTTCGGCGGTGGCGGATGCGACGAACGGTGCCCCGCTGAGTGCGTCTCGCCGGGTCACCTGTTGTCGCCATAGATGAGCCACGGTAGTACGGGCTTCCTCGAGGTCAGCGGCGAACGTCAGGCCGAGGTCCGCCGAAGCTACCCCGCCGGTGAAGCCGAGCTCGTCGACGGTGACTGCCCGGCCGATACGCCGCGCCAGCACATCGGCGATCACCTTGGGTACCGGGTCGTCGGGCTTCCGGCCCCGTAGCCACCAATACACCAAGGCCGCGTCGTAGTGCAGATCCAGATGGTGGTCTCGGCCGCGCAGGTTGACCTGCCGAGTGAACGCCGCGCGCGCCTGCCCGTATCCCGCTTGGTCGAGAAGCGCCTGCAGGTGGTGATTCGACACTGACTTCGCCATAGACCCGGTCACCACCTTAACTTTCTGTCACAGGTCATCATCATAGAGCGACATCAACGTGTGTCATCGCGTAAGCAACTCCGCGCAAGGCCCACAACCGAGCGCAACCGCAGCGGCATTCCGGCACCTTCCGTCATCGGTCGTGTGCCCGCAGGGCTATTGCGTAGTCGGTTGAGGGGTGTGTGAGCTGCGGGTTTGGGTGGGCGTGCTGCGGGGCCGGGGTCCGTGTAGGACGGGTGTGGCCTGTTGGTGATCATGGTGTTTGCGAATACAACCGTGACCGAGAACAGGACCACACCCGCTGATGTCATCATCACTGACCGAGATCGTGCTGCCGCAGCGACCCCCGGATATGCCGTGCCCGACTGTGGTCACCGATGGTGACTGTCACAGCCTGTTCGTGGCGTTGGA
>DASRYP010000493.1:0-3464 GCA_035687165.1 Actinoplanes sp.
GCGCCGGCCCGAACCCGCACGGCGTCCCCCTCGGCGGCCTCCCAGCTCCCCCGGCTCGGGGCGGCCCGGTCGGCCGGTCCCGCGGCATATTCGACAAAGCCCCCGCCGGGCCGGAACTCGAGGCTGGGCCGGGACGCCCGGCTCGGCGGGAAGGGGAAGTCGGCGGGGCGGTAGACGGCCTGATCGTCGGTGTCCTCCTCGAAGGAGCGATACCAGCGCCGGAAAAGATCCGGGGACAGCTCAGGCATTCCCTCGACCGCCAGTTGACTCGAACGGGTACGACTCACCGATGACGACACCGCCGGTGCCAAGCTCGTCGCCGGTTCTGTGGAGGACAGACTTGCAGTGTCGCCCCAGGTGAACGTGTCCTTCGTCCGTGATCCGACACGTGTGGCGCCCATGCCGGACAAACACCGCCCCGCAACGTTGTGCAGGTCGCAGAACTGGTCGGACTCCGAAGTAGGACGCGGTCGGCAGCAGGCAGCAGCCCGGCTAACCCTCGGCAGCCGACGCCCTGACCCTGGGTGTCAGGGTTGGGTGAGACCAGCGGTTCATAAGGTGTAGCCCGCCCGAGGCGAGGACGGATCGAGCGCCCGAGCCACACTGAGGAACGCCTGGAAGCTCACCCCCGCATCGCTCTCGGCCAGCCAGCCGGAGATCACCGGCCAACCGCATAAGCGAGTGGTTTCCGTCCATCGTTCTTTACTCTCCGACGGTTGTCGGGTGACGTTTCCGCAGGTGTAGGGGCGTGGTGGGCGCGGTAGGTTTCGAACCTACGACCCCTCGCTTGTAAGGCGAGTGCTCTCCCACTGAGCTACGCGCCCGGCATCGGCATGGCCGGAGTGGTCATCGTACCCTGCCTGATCTCGCCGCCTCAGGGGCGTGAGGTCGGCAGGTCGGCGAGCGCCGCCCGCCAAGCTTTCTGGTCGCGCGGCCGACCGGGGCCCGACTCCTCGGCGAAACGGATCACGCCGTCGCGGTCGATGAGGAACGTGCCCCGGTTGGCCATGCCGCCGCCCGGGTTGAAGACCTCGTAGGCCTGGGCGACCTCGCCGTGCGGCCAGAAATCGGCGAGCAGGGGGAAGTCGAAGCCCTCCCGCAGCGCCCACACCTTGTGGCTGTAGATCGAGTCGACGCTCACGGCCAGGACCTGCACGTCGTCGTTCTGGTAGTCGTCCAGGTGGTCGCGGATCTCGGTCAGCTCGCCCCGGCAGGTGCCCGTGAACGTGAACGGGTAGAAGACCAGCAGGACCGCCTTGTGACCGTGGAAGTCCTTCAGGCGTACATCCTGGTTGTTCTGGTCTTTCAGGGCGAAGTCGGGCGCCTGAGCACCAATCTCGAGCGGCATGGGCACAACCCTAACCGGGTCGGCGCCCTAGGGACGCCGACCGGTGAAGGATGGCAGCGAGCTACTTCTTCTTGCTACCCCTGGGAGACACCAGCCGGGCACCGGTCCAGTCCTTGCCCGCGTTGACCGTCGAGGTCTGCTGGAGGCCCGCGGTGGGGGCACTCTCGCTGATCTCGCTCGGTTCGACGTGGTTGTCCCGTCCGGCCTTGGGGGTCAGCAGCCACACCACGCCATTGTCGGCGAGTGGGCCCAGGGCGTCGGTGAGAATCTCGAAAAGATCACCGTCGCCGTCGCGGTACCACAACAGCACCGCATCGACGACCTCATCGGTGTCTTCTTCGACCAACTCGCCAACGCGTTCGGTCAGGGCGTCACGGAGGCCTTCGTCGACGTCGTCGTCGTAGCCCATCTCCATGACCACCATGTTCGGCTCGAAGCCGAACCGGTCCGCCAGGCTGCGTACGCCGTCGGCCTGACCAGCGGTCGCGCTCACTGTCTAAGTCCTCCTAGCCGTCGTAATCAAGGTAAACCTTGGGGTAGTCCACACACTCCGAGGCCCCAGCGCAAGTGGCGCACCGGGTGTGTGGCAATTTACCGCGCCAGCAGGGCGTGGGCACCCTGTGTGATGGCATCCTCCCCTACGAGCACATGCTGTGCTGCCGGACCCAGGGGAATCAGCGCATCGGCCGATGCTATCCGCCTCGCCGCACCGACGAAACCGCCGTCCACCAGGGCCGCGAGCACTCCCTCGCCAACTCCGCCGGATCGCCGGGTCTCGTCGACGATCAGCACCCGGCCGGTGGCGGCCGCTTCCCGGACCACATCGTTCACCGGCAGCGGGTTCAGCCAGCGCAGGTCCACCACGCGGGATCCATAGCCCTGTTCGGCGAGCCGCGCGGCGACCCGTAGTGACATCCGCAGCCCGTTGCCGTAGGTGATGATGGTCAAATCCTCCGCGTTACCGAGCGGGTAGGTGCGGGCGCGGCCGATCGGCACGTGTTCGGTGGCCCACGCGCCGGGGCCGGCGTAGGGGGCCAGCCACTCGCTGTCGCCCTGCTGGTGCAGGTCGCGAGTGTGGTAGAGGGCGATCGGCTCGAGGAAGACGCAGACCGTGCCGTCGGCGGCCGCCGAGGCCAGGCAGGACCGCAGCATCGGCGCCGCGTCGCCGGGCCGGCTCGGCACGGCCAGGACCAGGCCGGGGATGTCGCGCAGCACGGCCACCGAGTTGTCGTTGTGGAAATGCCCGCCGAAGGCCTCCTGGTAGGCGAGGCCGGCGACCCGTACCACCATCGGGTTGCGGTAGGCCCCGGACGAGAAGAACGACATGGTGGCCGCCTCGCCGCGGAGCTGGTCCTCGGCGTTGTGCAGGTAGGCCAGGTATTGGATCTCGGGAATCGGCAGCTGCCCGTCGAGCCCGGTGCCGAGGGCCAGCCCGAGGATCGTCGTCTCGTCGAGCAGGGTGTCGAAGACTCGCTCGTCGCCGAACCGCTCCCGCAGGTGCTTGGTGACCCCGTACACCCCGCCCTTGCGCCCCACGTCCTCGCCGAAGACCAACGCGCCGGGGTGGTAGGCGAGCGCGTCGGTCAGCGTCGCGTTGATGGTCTGAGCCAGCGTGAGCGGCCCGGACTGCTCGGGCAGCTTGCCGCCGAACGCGCGGGAGCGGGCCGCCGCGCCGGGACCGAGGGCTCGGGAGGCGACCTCGGTGATCTCGTGGGAGGCGCGCAGCGGCCGGCGCGGGGCGAGCGGCGCGACGATCTCGGCGACGTTGGCCAGCTTGGGCTCGCCGAGCACCTCCTCGGCCACCTTGCGCACCTGCCAGCCAACCTCGTCGTAGCGGGTGGTCACCTCGTCGGGGCCGAGCAGCCCGGCCTCGACGATCAGCCGTGCCGTGCCGATCAGGGGGTCGCGGGCCAGGTCCTCGTTGATCTCGTCGGTCGTCCGGTAGGCCACCTCGGCGTCCGCCCCGGCGTGCCCCATCAGGCGCACCGTGGAGAGATGCAGGACGGCCGGCCGGCGCTCGCGCCGTACGAAACCGACGGCCTCGATCGCCGCGTCGTAGGTCGAGGCCAGGTCGCAGCCGTCGGCGGCCGTGTAGCGCAGCCCGGGCCGGGACGCC
>DASRYP010000494.1:0-2767 GCA_035687165.1 Actinoplanes sp.
AGAGGTCGGCGTTGACCAGGGGAGCCAGGTCGATCTTGTTGATGACCAGGAGGTCGGCGGCGGTGACGCCGGGACCGCCCTTGCGGGGGACCTTGTCGCCACCGGCCACGTCGACCACGAAGATCTGCTGGTCGATCAGGCCCTTGCTGAACGTCGCGGTCAGGTTGTCGCCGCCGCTCTCGACCAGGACCAGGTCGAGCGGCCCGAGGGTTGCCTCCAGGTCCTCGACGGCGTCCAGGTTGGCCGAGATGTCGTCGCGGATGGCGGTGTGCGGGCAGCAGCCGGTCTCGACCGCGCGGATCCGGTCAGCGGGGAGCACACCGTTGCGCAGCAGGAAGTCGGCGTCCTCGGTGGTGTAGATGTCGTTGGTGACGACGGCCAGACGCAGCTCGTCGCCGAGCGCCCGGCAGAGCGCGGCGACCAGCGCGGTCTTCCCGGAGCCGACCGGACCGCCGATGCCGACCCGCAGCGCGCGCGGGCCGCTGTGCAGGGGGGCGTGCGGGTCGACGCCGGGCTCGGGGTGGGTGTGCGGGACGTCTTCGGGACTATGTGTGTGCTGTTCAGGATGCAAAGAGACGCACCTCCCAGGTGGCGTGGAGCTCGGCGCCGACGTCGAGCAACGGAGCGCCCGCGGCCGGCAGTTCGTCGACCGGGTCGCCGGCCCGGGCCGTGGCCTCGGCCGCGACCCGGTCACATTCGGGGGCGAGCCGGGCCAGCAGCCCGTGCACCGCGTAGGGGTCGAGGCCGAGCAGCCGTACGGCGGCACTGGCCGCTCCGGAAACTGTGCCGTGCGCCGCGGCCACGGCCACCTCGGTGGGCCCGAGCCCGGCGGCCGAGGCGACCACTCCGAGCGCCACCGGCTGGTGTGGTTCGCGGCCCACGAGCGGCAGCGACCACATGCTCCGGGCCGCTCGCAGCAACGCCCGCCCCTGCGCCCGGGACGCCTTACGTAGCGCGGGCGCCGGCGTACGGGCGTCGAGCCCCGCGTCGAGCCCGGCCCACTCGCCCGGCCGTGCACAGGCGGCGGCCGCGAACGCCGCGGCGACGAGCCCGGTGGTGGCCAGCTTCCCGCGCAGGAACCCGGCGACCGTGTCGAGCTCCCTGACCCGTCCGGCCGAGACCTGTGCCTCCAGCCCACCCGAGTGGGCATGCCCGCCGGAGGGCAGCCGCCCGTCGGCGAGGACCAGGAGCGTCCCGAGGCTCATGGTCAGAAGAGGAAGTAGCGCTGGGCCATCGGGAGCTCCGTGACCGGGTCGGGGTCGATGACTTCGCCGTCGACGCGGACCTCGAACGTGTCGGCGTCCACCTCGATGCGGGGCAGCGCGTCGTTCCGGGGCAGGTCGGCCTTGCCCACGTGCCGGGTGTCCTCGACGGGGGCGAGGGTGCGCTTGATGCCGATGCGGTCGGCCAGTAGGGCGTCGATGGCGGCCTCGGCCACGAACGCCAGCGACGTCTGGGCCGGCACCACTCCGTAGGCGCCGAACATCGGCCGGGGGAGCATGGGCTGGGGCGTGGGGATCGAGGCGTTGGCGTCACCCATCTGGGCGTACGCGATCATGCCGCCCTTGAGGACGACCGACGGGCGGACGCCGAAGAAGGCCGGGTCCCACAGCACCAGGTCGGCCAGTTTGCCGGGCTCGACCGAGCCGATCTGTGCCGACATGCCGTGGGCCACCGCGGGGCAGATCGTGTATTTCGCGACGTAGCGCTTGGCCCGCTCGTTGTCGGCGGTCGTGTCGCCGGGCAGGGAGCCGCGCCGGGCCTTCATGACGTGCGCGGTCTGCCAGGTGCGCAGGATGACCTCGCCGACGCGGCCCATCGCCTGGGAGTCCGAGCCGATCATCGAGATGGCGCCCAGGTCGTGCAGCAGGTCCTCGGCGGCCATCGTGGACGGGCGGATACGGCTCTCGGCGAAGGCCAGATCCTCGGGCACGGACGAGTTCAGATGGTGGCAGACCATCAGCATGTCGAGGTGCTCGCTGAGGGTGTTCCGCGTGTACGGCCGGGTCGGGTTGGTCGACGAGGGCAGCACGTTCTCGTACGAGGCGACGGTGATGATGTCGGGTGCGTGCCCGCCGCCCGCGCCCTCGGTGTGATAGGCGTGGATCGACCGGCCGGCGATGGCCCGCAGGGTCTCCTCGACGAAACCGGCCTCGTTCAGCGTGTCGGTGTGGATCGCGACCTGGACGCCGGACGCGTCGGCCACCCGTAGGCAGGCGTCGATGACCGCGGGCGTCGTACCCCAGTCCTCGTGCAGCTTGAAGCCGCCCGCACCGCCGCGCAGCTGCTCCCACATCGACTCTTCCGACATGGTGTTGCCCTTGCCGAGCAGCAGCACGTTCACCGGGAACGTGTCGATCGCCTCGAGCATGCGGGCCAGGTGCCACGCGTTCGGGGTGACCGTGGTGGCTTTGGTGCCCTCGGCCGGCCCGGTGCCCCCGCCGATGATCGTGGTGGTGCCGCTGGCCACGGCCGTGTCCAGGATCGTCGGGCTGATCAGGTGGACGTGGCTGTCGATCGCCCCGGCCGTGAGGATCTTGCCGTTGCCGGCGATCACCTCGGTGCCGGGACCGATCACCAGGTCGGGGTGGACGCCGTCCATCGTGTCGGGGTTGCCGGCCTTGCCCAGTGCCACGATCCGGCCGTCGCGGATGCCGATGTCGGCCTTCACGATGCCCCAGTGGTCGAGCACGACCGCACCCGTGATCACCGTGTCGGGGGTGCCCTCGGCGCGGGTGGCGCGGGACTGCCCCATCGACTCGCGGAT
>DASRYP010000495.1:0-4773 GCA_035687165.1 Actinoplanes sp.
CGGCGCGTACGAGGGGAAGCGGGAACGTTCCGCGGCGGGCGAGTCGGTAGGCGGTGTTGCGGGAGATGCCGAGGAACCTTCCGGCGGTGACGACGTCGGTGGTGGCGCCGAGGGCTTGTAGGTCTTCGAGACTCCCGGTGACGTGCGAAGGCGGTTCGCGGGGCGTTTCGGGGCCGGCGGGTGTGCGGCTGCGGCGGTGATCGGTCACGGTGACTCCCGGGCGTGATGGCAAAGATGATCAGGGGGTCGGGCTGGGCTGGGCGTACGTTTTTGGTGTCCTTGTTGGACCTTTCGTGCGTTACCGTCCTGGCCATGCATGGTGGGGTCGACGGTCGTGATGCTGGAGACGAGGGTTCCTGGCGGGCCGCCCGTACTGTCCCGTTGCTTGGGCGGCCGGAGCGGCTGCACGATCGGGTTGGTGGTTCCGGCGCGGTGATCAGGGTGCGGGTGCTCGGTAAGCCGGAGATCGTGGGCGTTCCCGCGGACCTGCATGTCCGGAGGTTGGCCTTGGAGTTCTTGACGTATCTGATCGTGTGCGGCGGCCGTGCGCACCCGGATGCGATCATCGGCGATCTGATACCGGAGTCGCCCCCGAGCAAGGCGCTGCAGCGGATGCACACCTACGCCTACAACCTGCGGCAGATCTTTGCCCGGCTCGGCGGTGACGGCGGCTACCTGCGGGTGCGGCGGCACTGGTACGTGTTGGACCGGGCCGGGTTCGACGTCGACTTGTGGACGATGCTCGACGCCGTCGCGGACGCCAAGGAAACGTGCGACCAGCAGGCGCGGGTCGCGGCCCTGCGAAGGGCGGTGGACGCCTACACGGGACCGCTCGCCGACGGTGCCGGGTATCTGTGGCTGGCCGGCCCCCGGGACGAGGCGCGCCAGGAGTACGTCGACGCGGTGCTCGCGCTCGCCGACATCCTCGCCGGCCCGGCGCGTGCGGTGCTCGCCGAAGGCCGACGGCACCATCCTGACGACGAACGGCTCAATGCGGCCTTGAACGGGTTCGCACCGACCCGCTGAGCGGGCCGGGACGGGACCGTCCTGCCTGTGGCGGCAGGGCAGCCCCGCTCGGCGGTGCGAGGTGTGGATGGGTTACCCGGCGGTGAGTTCCGCCGACCAGGCGATGCGGATGGTGGTGTCGTCTTCACGGGCGAAGACGCGGAGCATCCGGCCTTCCCGCCGCGGGTCGGCGTGAGCACCGGCTGGCGTCTCGTTGATCAGATCGCCGCGCAGTTGCTCCGAGAACGTTGTCATGACGTATCACCTCCTTCCTTTGGGGGATTCACGTCAGCGCCGCGTTCGGGTCGCCGGCGTGGGCTTGTGGGTGGCCGGTCTGCGCCGCCGCTGCGGTATCGCCGCGGCGGCGGCTCCCGCTCGGACTTGAGCGTCTTCAGCAGTGCGGAGAGCTTGGAGTTCGAGACGGTGGTTCCGCCGGCCCGCAGGTGGTGAGCGAGTGCGCCACGGGTCAGCGGGTCGCCGCTCGCGGCCAGCTGGTCTCTGATCGCCCGGGCGGTGGGTAGCACGGTCCGCAGGCCGTCGAGCTCGGCGGACGGTCTGCGGGACCGTCCCCGAACCGGCGCGGACCGCTGACCCGAGTCGGCTTCTCCGCGGACCGCGGTCTCCTCGGCGGGACGGCCCCCGGGCAAGGCGCGGACCGCGGTGTCGTCGAGTGCCGGTGGCGCTGAGTCGGGCGGTCCGCCGGCGTGGCCGAGCGCCACCTTGACCATGACCAGGAAGCCGAGTGCGGGGATGGCGGCGGCCGTCCAGCCGATGGGCGACGGCTCGGCTTCGACGACCTGGGCCGCCAGCGACAGGACGACCGCGCAGCCCAGTACCACGGCGGGGAATCGGGTTGAGGTGTGCGCGCGTTGCCGGCGGCGAAGTTCCAGGCCGGAGGCGATCGACATCAGTTCGAGGACGATCGCGTCGGCCCAGGCGAGCCAGCCCGGTTGGCCGTGGCCGGCGGCGACGTTGTGGACGTGGGTGAAGCTCGCGGCTCCAGCCGCTGCCCCGATCGCGAGCATGATCAGGATCTGGGCCAGGCCCTCGGTGCGGTTACTGCGGACCGTCCGGTCCGGTGACATGCTGGCCGCTATGGGACCACCTCCCGCGGACCGGTCCGTGCAGTGATCTCCGATTGGCGGTCACGACGACGGCTTCCGTCGTGACCGTGGCGGGACGAGCAGGCGAGCGCGTGCAGCCGCCGGCGGGACGTCATGGTGTGGGTCCTCCGGGTCGATGTGGACGAAGCCCGCGCCCGGGCGGGCACGGGCAGGTGAGATGAGAGGGCGGGACGATAGCGTCCGCATCAGGGGTCTACCGCGCTGTCGCTGTCAGGTCTTGATCGCCCAGTTCGGCGAGGCGCAGGCGTCGTCCCGGCCGGCGATGCAGCCACCACACTGCGTCGGCGGGGTTGCCCGCGTCGTGGGTCGCGGTGGCCACGGGGTAGATCACGCCCGCGTCGGTCAGTTCCTCATGGAGGTGGCGTTCCCGGACGGGGCCGGGCAGCCAGAACAGCACCGGCCAGACCTGCCTGGTGATGCGAGCGAGATCGACGTACCCGTCGGTCTTGTCGACCAGGCGGGAGATCGGCCGTTCGGTGCCCGTGTCGTATTCGAGGAAGAACGACGTCTGGGAGTCGTCCTCGACCCAGATTCCGTGCCCGTCGGGCCGCGACTTCGGGGTGTATAGACGTTGGTCGATGTCGGCGCCGGCGGTCGCGAAGGCACCCATCTGCTGGCACTGGCGAGCTGACCACCAGCGTGTCAGTTCGCAGCCGGGCCGGGTGCGGGCGTGGCCGGCCAGGGCGGCGAAGAAGCCGTTGGTGCCGACCAGATGTGCGAGGTTGGCGCGGTTGGTCAGCTGCCAGCGTCGCCGCCGGGCCCGGTCGCGGTAGCCGCGTTCGAGGTGCTCGCCCCGCTGCGCCGCGATGACCTCCAACCCCAGCTGGGAGAGGAGGTAGTGGTAGGGGAACGAGCCGCCGCCGGCCCGGTTCGGCCGGAATCGTTCCAGCACCCGGAGGCCGACCAGCGCGCGGAGCCGTTCCTGGGCGTAGTCCAGCGACGGGAACAGCGCCTGCGCGATCTGCGCCGAGGTCAGCACGCCGTGTTCGGCGAGCCAGTCGAGCAGGACGCAGTCCCGGTCGGTGATCTGGGATTGGACGCGCAGGACGGGATCGACGTACCGCTGCGCCCTAGTCATGACACCGTCCCTGGGGGAGAGACCCAGACCGGAAGGTCTGTCGCAGGACGATCGCGACGGGTGACAGCCGCGCTGTGCAGCGCTGTGAGAACTGTTCACGGGTCCGTTTCTCAACGGAGGTCAACAGGGAGGACAAGCACCGGATCCGAGCGGACGGCAAGCCGGGATGGCCGTTGAGGAGTGAACGGGGTGAAATGCCCGATGTGGATGTGTTTGCAGACACGAAGGCTCCAGAGTGGTGTTCGATGGGGTGTTGTGAGGGCCGGTCGATGCATCGCGCACCTCCTCGGGCATCGCCCGAGCGGAACGACGTCGGGTTGCACTCGCTCGCGAGCGGCGTGAGCGCCTTGCGGGAGGCGGCGTCCGATGCCGCCTCCCACTTCCTTCACACCCTCAAACCGACTTTTGTCAGCTCTCGCGAACACCTCGATTTGAGAATCAGCCGAACGGCCGATATTAAAAGTAATGTGATACGCATTTCGGGCAGCTGGCCTTGAGTAAGCAACGAGGCGATTGTCAGATTTTGAGACCGACCCTTCGGCCCGAAGCAGAACAAGTCGACGTACTCGCGCTTGTCCTGCCGGACCTCCAGGCGGATGTTGAGCGAAGGATCGACCTAGTGCAGCACCCAGGCGAAGGCATGCTGGAAGTCGGCTTCCGAGTGGAACACCCGCCGTACTGAGCTCAGCCTTGCCCGGACCGTATCGACGTCGACAGCTCCTGCGATGAACGACATCCGGTGTCCTCCCGGATCCAGCAACCATGGCGGAAGACCCGGCGCTCGGTTCGCCGGGCAGGTCAGGAATCAGTTCACGTGTACAGCCGGCCAAGGTCGATGAGTTGGATGCCGGGATCGGCAGCAGCCATCGCGAGAAGGTCGTCGGTGAAGCCTCCGCCGCTGAACAGCAGCAGCCGGCACCGGTCCGCGCGGATGTCGTTCCGGCCGTTGAGCAGGGTGC
Source organism: Actinoplanes sp. (assembly GCA_035687165.1). GTDB lineage: Bacteria > Actinomycetota > Actinomycetes > Mycobacteriales > Micromonosporaceae > Actinoplanes. The sequence goes on from DASRYP010000495.1 coordinate 4,167, forward strand.
GGATGTGGGCCAGCCGCTGCAGGTGGCCTGTTCCGACGGTCTCGTTCCACTTGGCCTCGCCGATCGCGAGAAGTTCCTCGCGGTCCTGGTCGTCGCGGCCGAAGACGGCCACGTCCACTTCGTGCTGGGTTCGGGCAGCGGGGTCGTTGACGATGCCGGCCGCGACCCTGGTCGGATAGCCGCCGAACAGGGCCGGGTCGGCCTCCCATCGGGCCCAGCTCCGGCAGATCGTCTCGAAATGCGGGCCGACGACCTTGCTCAGGAAGGTGCGCTGCAGGCGGGGCCAGACCTGCCGGGCGCGACCGGTTCGTTCGAGGTCACCCCACGCCGGGCGCATGACTGCGTGGTAGAAGGTCAGGAGCGGCTCAGCAGTTCGGTAGACGCCCCTGTTGCTCTTGAAGGCGTCCTCCTCGCGCACGACCAGTCCGGCATCCTCCAGCACACCCAACGCGTGGGCCAGGTCGGACGGTTGCCGGCCCAGGAAGCTGGCGATCTCGCCGCGGCGGGTACGGCCGTCGGCGATCGCGGCCAGGACCGAGTGGTACAGGGCGGGATCGCGGATGTCGGGTTCCTCCGCGAGCAGGTAGCGGGCCTCTCGGAACAACGG
>DASRYP010000496.1:0-5250 GCA_035687165.1 Actinoplanes sp.
ACCATCGAGGTGAGCGACCTTCACCCGATGACCTCCACCAGCCGGGTGGGGTTGGAACGCGACCGGACGCGCCGGATCCTCCACCACGAGCAGCTCAGGTATGCGGTCGTAGAGGCCGTCGGCCTGGGCCGTCGCCACGACGTCGGCCCGATCGATTTCCGCGAACGTCAGCAGGTCGGCGATCAGCGACGCCACCACTCGATCTTCTCCCGGCCCGCGCTATGGCTGTAAGTCGCCGGTGTTTGATCAGCGGCTTCCGGTTCGCCCCGAGTCCGCAGACCACTGCCGAGCGGCGCGGGACGGCGATCCCGATGCGGAATCGGGTTCACCCGCACGTTGCCGGAATGCACTTGCCAGCGGTAGAACCGGTTGACCGCGGCAACCTCCCGGTCCCAGGTACGTCCGTCGACGCGTGGACCCAGCGGGTCGAAGCGGCGCCAGTGCAGGTAGGCAACGTGGTCAGCCTCTTGCGCGTCGCGCCAGGACAACCTTTCCCGGGCCGCCCACAGAAAGCTCAAGAAGCCTTTGAGGTCGCGGGCATAGCCGATCTGGGTGTTCCGCGCCGCCACCACCATCGCGGGACTGCGGAAGAACGCATTCAGCTCCACGTCGTACCCAAACTCCGGCGAGATCAAGAACGGCGTACCCACCGCCACGTCGACCGCCGACAACCACGTCGGCCAGTCCTTGGGCAGACTGGCGGCGAACTGAACAGACTGCGCTGACCAGTCACGGCGTACGCACCGGACGATCCACCGCGACTTGATCACGCCGTTCTAACGGTCGAGCACCTCCTGTGGTCACTGACCAGCCGTACACAAGGCTCAACCAACAGCACCCGATCCTGACCATCGGTCAGCAACGCGGCAGCGCCCATCCGCTTACGCGCCAACGTGGCTATGAAGTCGTCGGTCACCGCGCCAGGTTAGCGGCCCGGCCGCCGCCGTCACCACAGCACTGCTGGTCACCTCGCCCGAGTGAGCCATCCGGCCGAGTACCCGGGCCGCTGATCGACGTTCCCCGCACGCGGACTCGCCTCTGCTGGGTCACGCCACCGCCCTGGTCGTCCGGCTGGTCTGATCGTCCGGCTGGCTGGCGGGCCCGGACACCTGGAATACCGTCACGCTTGCGACGCGGCTTCCAGCCGCATGCGGATCTTGGCGTGGGAGAGCAGGAGCTGCGCGGTGGCGGCGACGCCGGCGCGGGCCAGTTCCTGCAACACCGTCCAGTACGTGTCGGCGGTGGTGACCGCGCTGGAGTGGCCCAGGTCGTGCTGGATGACCTTCAGCGGTACGTTCGCGGCGCCGGCGAGGCTGGCCGCGCCGTGCCGCAGGTCGTGAAACCGGACCGGTGGCAGATCGAGCTGCTGGACGAGTTCGGCGAACCGGTGGGTGATCCAGTCCGGGCGCACCGGCCGCCCGTCCGGGTGCATGAACAGCGGCCGATCGAGATCACCGTTGCGCCCTCCCAGCAGCTCCTGCTGCCGCAGCCAGTGCCGGCTCAACAGGTCGGTGGTGAACTCATCGAGCGCGAGCTGCCGCACACCGGCCATCGATTTCGGTGGGCTGACGTGGTAAACGCCGTCGACGAGCACGATCTGCTCGCGCACGTGCAGGTGCTGGTCGACGATGTCAAGGTCGGCGCCGCGGAGCGCGGCGGCCTCGCCGCGGCGTAGGCCGCGCAGGGCGATCAGCCACCACAACGGGAACAGCGGGTCGTCCTGGACGCCTTCGAGGAACCGGGCGACGTGCTCTACGCCCCAGACCGCCACCGGCGACCGTAAACCGGTCTTGCGCCACAGTTCCTCCCGCTCGGGAGTCCACAGCACCGCGGTCTGTTTGCCGCCGGCGGGCAGCCGCATCCGCCCGATCGGGGCCATCAGGCCCTGCCGGTGCGCCTCGTTCAACGCGCTGCGCAACACCGCCCAGATCCGGTGCACCGTGCCGGGCCGGATCAACCGGCCACTGCGCCGGACCCGCTGGGCACAGACCTGGTCCAACAGCCTTTGCACCGTGCGCCCATCCACGTCAGCCAGCCGCAGCGAGCCGAGATTCGGGATCAGATGACGGCGCACGATCGACCGGTACGCACGCCCCGACGACGGCCGCATCCGTTCCTCGACCAAAGACAGCCAATACTCCAGCCAGCGCTGCATCGTCCACGTCTGGCGCAACATCTGCGGCTCCGGCTGCTCGAGCGCCGCCCCGAGTTGCCGTTCGGCGATCGCGCGTGTGTCGAATCCGCCCCGCCGTACCCTGGTCCGCCGACCATTGGGACCGGTCACCTGCACCGAGTAGTACCAGCGCCCGTGATCACGGCGCCACTTCAGCAGGGGACAGCCGGCACCCCACTGGCGGCCAGTCAGGATGCATCGGCACCCGCACCGTCGGTACACCTGGCCAGCCATCCGCCCGCACCCCTTCACCGACCCGCCCACTACCGACCGGCCACCACCGCACGTTGATCAAAAGCGCGGCAAGTCGTATCACGGCACGGCGAAGCGAACCAAGCTCGCTTTAACCTGATCTGCGAGTAAATCGGACAGCATGCGAAGAAGATGATCTTCTCGCCGATACAACTTGCCGGACAGCCAAAAGTGCAGGTCAGAGGGCAGATAGATGAGGGCTGGCGTGAGTCACGAACGTGACTCACACGTGACTCACGTCGTCCACAAGGGAGTGAAAAGCGACGAATATCTGCTGGTCAGGGCAGTGGGCCGCCGGGGATTCGAACCCCGAACCTAAGGATTAAAAGTCCTCAGCTCTGCCATTGAGCTAGCGGCCCGCAGTTGTACAGCGTACCGGTGATCCTCACCAGGCCGCGCCACCGTATCTCATGTCGGGGGTTTGCCCAGGTCAAGGGCCATTTTGGGACCCTCTTCCGGCATCGGTCCGGGGTCCACGACTCCCGCCCTGTCGCAGTGATGGCCCGGCGCCGGCTTGAGCGCAGGCGCTTAGGAGCAACCGGCGAGCAACGCGGTCCTGCAGTTGCTGCCAGGAATGTACGGGCTGGCAACGGCCTGAGTCACGCTTGATCGCCCGTGGGGGGCTGGCGGCGTTGCGGGCTATTCCCGGCTGACCCAACCAGGCCTCGCGTTCACGATGACAGCTCATGATGACGTCGAGCGTGGTCGCGCGTGCACTGTTCACGGGTTGTCCCTGTTGGCGGGCCGAGCATCGCGGTGTCCCTAGAGTTCCACTCATCCGTTAGGGCGGCCTATCGGGCCAGCTTGGTTGATTGCCTCTAGTGCCATCCCCCAGGGGAAGGAGTCGAGGTGTGCTCCCCCTGTACCGGGCGGGTGAGGCATCCATTGGCCCGGCCCGAATAGGACCTTGGCTCCCTCGGAGCGCAGATCGGCGACAGCGTTGAGAAACGGCCGGCGAGCGGCGAGAGCCGTGTTGACGAAAGGCAAGATGGCGGTTGGCGTTCGCCGTCCGAGGGCTTCGGCCACGATGTTGAGCGGGTAGGAGTCATTGACGCCGCCGGCGAGCTTGTTGATGGTGTTGTAGGTCGCTGGCGCGATGATGAGCGCGTCGGCTGAGCTACTACTGGCGGCACCGGTACCTCGTCCGTTGGGGTTGAAGTCGGTTCGCACTGGTGATCCGGCAAAAGCCTCGAGAGCAGCAACATTGACCATTTTGACTGCTGCTGCCGTTGCGATGACGCGGGTGGTCCACCCTGTTTTGTTGGCCAGGCTAATGAGGCGGCCGGCGTGCGGTGCCGGTCCAGCGCCGCAGATGATGATCAGCAGGGTCTTGTCGTCTGCGGGTGCCGTCATGGTTTTGCACCGATACTCTGGGCATACCTGCGGGCCTGTCGTTTGACTGGGCCTGGCGCACGCCGGGCGAGATCTAAGACGAGGTTGTGGATCGTGGCGCGGGAGCGGACTTCCTCTGACGCATAGTGTTCTGCCGTGCGTACCGCATCAAGCGCATCTTGATACTTTCCCCACTGGGCGAATGCCCGTGCTGTGTCTAGCAGCAGGGCAGGGCGGTGCGCAAAGTCGTTTTGGCTGTTCAGCTGTGGTGGGTTCGGGGTGAGCGGGTCGGCGCGTGTGTGGGGCCGTTCGCTGAGTTCCGGGGTGCCGGTGAGGTGCTGCCGTAACGGATGGTGATTGGTTGCGGGGCGGGGTGGGTGTGATGGCGGTGTCTCACCGGCTCGCCGTGTGTGACTGTGGGTGATGGCTGCAGGGTTGATGACCGTGGTGTTGAGGTAACGGTTCGGCCGTCGTGACGGGCGTGTTCCTCGTGGTGTGTGGGGTGGGGCAACGGGGCTGGGCTAGAACGGGGTTTCGACCAAGAAAGTCCTGTTCGGAGCGGAGCCCCGTTGCGTGTCGATTGTTTCATGCCGGTTGTCGGTGGTGTGGTTTCTGGTGGCGTGTCGGTGCCGGGTGAGGTGCCGGTGCGGGAACGGGCTGAGGCCGCGGTGGTGGTGTTGATCGGCCGGGCGGCGGCGTTGTCGGCGGCCAGCGGCGGCGGTTCGAGCCTTCTGAACTGTTTCGCTCGGATTCCGGATCCGCGGTCGCGGCGGGGGATCCGGCACTCGGTACCGACGATTCTCGGGTTGTGCACGGCGGCGGTGTTGTCAGGCAACGTGGCGTTGGCCGAGGTCACCGATTTCGTGGCGGGTGCGTCGCAGGAGTTGCTGGCGGCCTTCGGTGCACACCGGGGCCGCAGTAGCAGGTTACGGGCGCCACACCCGGACACGGTGGAGCGGCTGCTCGCCGGACTGGGCGGGCAGAGCCTGGCCGATCATGTCGGTGGGTATCTGATGATCCGGGCCGGGGTTTCGGGGGTGGGAGCGCCGATCGACGGTCCGGTGTTGCTGCCGGCGCTCGCGGTCGACGGCAAGGCTGTCAAGGGCGCGATCGGCGTTGACGGGCAGATCCCGTATCTGCTGGCGGCGGCGACCCACGGGAACTCGGTGGTGATCGCGGAGCGCCTGGTCTGGGCGAAGACCAACGAGGTGCCTGAGTTTCAGCCGTTGCTGTGGGGGTTGGACCTGGCCGGGTGGGTGATCACGATGGACGCCGGGCACACCGTGCGGGCCCACGCGGAGTTCATCACCGAACAGTTGTTCGCCCATTACGTGATGATCGTGAAGGGGAATCAGTGCGCCACGAGGCGCTCTGACACATCCCCGCTTCAGGCGGGACAGACTCGAAGGGAGGTCTGCTGGGTCCGATGGCTTACCTGGATCCGAAAGGTGAAGGGGACAAGAGCATGCCAGGAAACCGGCGGCCGGGTTCAG
>DASRYP010000497.1:0-5226 GCA_035687165.1 Actinoplanes sp.
ACCCTGCTCGACTCCCGGTTCCCCGACCAGGTCGCCTCGCTGCTCGAGCAGTACGGCGTGGCCGCCGCCCAGGTGACCTTCGAGATCTCCGAGCCCGGCATGCTCGGCGACATCGAGCGCGTGCTGCCCACCCTCTACCGGCTGCGCGACCTCGGGGTGCGGCTCAGTGTCGACGACTTCGGCACTGGCGCGTCGTCACTTTCCTACCTGCGCCAGTGGCCGGTCCACGAGGTCAAGATCGACGACAGTTTCGTGCAGGGCATGGCGACCGACACCGGCGACCTGGCGATCGTGCGTGCGGTGATCAGCCTGTCCCGTGAATTCGGTCTCACGGTCGTGGCCGAGGGCGTCGAGAGCGAACTGACCCTCGACCTGCTCGAAGAGATGGGCTGCGAGATCGGCCAGGGCTACCTGTTCAGCCGCCCGCTGCCCTACGAGCGGCTGGAGGCCTGGTTCGGCGCCCAGACCGAGCTGGCTTCCACCCCCGCCGGGGAAGTCCGCAAGCTCCGCGCGGTCATCTGAAGCCACCTCGCAAAAGCCCTCCGGCCTGCACGATGCCGGGTCCAGGGGAGTCGATTTCACCTGCCGAGGGGCGCCGTGTAAGCTTTCCTCTGCGCAGCAAGCGAGCGATTCGCGCGCTGGCGCAAGCCCCCTTAGCTCAGTCGGCAGAGCGTCTCCATGGTAAGGAGAAGGTCTACGGTTCGATTCCGTAAGGGGGCTCTACCGGGTTCGTTCCCGCCGCAGGCGTTGGACTTGGGCCTGGCTCTGGCGGTGTAGCTCAGATGGCAGAGCAAGCGGCTCATAATCGCTGTGTCGCCGGTTCAAGTCCGGCCACCGCTACTTGCAAGGGGATCCCACCGGGGTCCCACTTTGCATGTCGGCACTCCAAGGGCGTACCTTGGAGCGTCGTTAAGAATTCCCGTTAGCAGAAGGGCAACCCGTCGTGGCCAAGGCGACCGACGTCCGTCCGAAGATCACCCTGGCTTGTACGGAGTGCAAGGAGCGGAACTACATCACTCGCAAGAACCGGCGTAACGACCCCGACCGGCTCGAGCTGAAGAAGTTCTGCCACCGCGACGGCCGTCACACGCTGCACCGCGAGACCCGTTAAGAGTCTCCACACATCTCTCCTCTGCGCCGTCCGGTCCCGACCGGGCGGCGCAGAGTCATGTTCGGGGTAATCCAGGCGGACCCAGTAGGTTCTCAGGTATGCCCCTCGACCAGTCTTTCGTCGGCCGCAGCTGGCCGGCCACCGAGCCCTACCTGGTCGGCCGCGAGAAGATCCGCGAGTTCGCCCGCGCGATCGGTGCCGCCGACGCCGAATATCACGACCCGGAAGCCGCCCGAGCTCTCGGCTACGCCGACGTGGTGGCCCCACCGACGTTCCCCGTCGTGATCACGATGTCGGCCAGCCGGCAGATCGTCGAGGACCCGGCGCTCGGCCTCGACTACAGCCGCGTCGTCCACGGTGACCAGCGATTCGCGTACGCCCGTCCGGTCGTCGCCGGCGACGCGCTGGTCTGCGTCAACTCGGTCGACGAGATCACCTCCCGCGGTGGCCACGACTTCCTCACGACCCGCACCGAGGTCAGCACCGCCGACGGCGAGTCGGTCGTCACCGTCTGGTCCAAGCTCGTGCAGCGGGGAGAACACTGATGAGCGACATCCTCGAGCCCCAGACCTTCCGGGTCACCCGGGCCGACCTGGTCCGCTACGCGGGCGCCTCGGGCGACTTCAACCCGATCCACTGGAGCGACCGCGTCGCCACGAGCGTCGGCCTGCCCGGTGTCATCGCGCACGGCATGTTCACGATGGCCCTGGTCGGCCGGGCCGTCACCGCCTGGGCCGGTGCCCCCGACGCTGTCGTGGAGTTCAACGTGCGCTTCTCCCGCCCGGTGCCGGTCCCCGATACCGACGAGGGCACCGAGGTCGTCGTCACCGCCACGGTCAGGGAGATCACCGACGACGGAAACACCCGGCTGGCGTTGACCGCGACCTGTCAGGGCGAAAAGGTCCTCTCGCTGGCTCAGGCGACAATCAGGAAGCGCTAGGGCCATCCCGGGTTGGGCGTTCCCTTCGCGAACCCGTACACTGGTGCGCCGTGGGGCAATGACCCCCCGGACCAGGCTGTCTGGGTCGGGGTTTTCAGTGCCTCGCACAGGGGTGTAGCTCAATTGGCAGAGCAGCGGTCTCCAAAACCGCAGGCTGCAGGTTCAAGTCCTGTCACCCCTGCGCAAACCTTCTAGACGTGCCCGCCCGGTGCGCGGTCCGCACGACCTCCGCGCCCGCAACGAGCGCCGACAGGGGACCACCGATGACGGAAGTAGGGCGGCATGGCCGAGAGGAATCGACCCGGTGACGCCGGCGACCCGGCCGACGACGAGGTGTTTGCCGATGCCGTCGACGACGACAAGGACGCGACCGACGACGACGCCGAGCCGGTAGGCCGCGGCGGGACCGCTCTCGCCGAGCGGTCGCCGAAGGCGAAGAAGGAGGTCCGCCGGACCGGCTTCTTCGGTCGCATCGGCGGTTTCGTCCGTGAGGTCGTCAGCGAGTTGCGTAAGGTCATCTGGCCGACGCGCAAGGAACTGCTCACCTACACGACGATCGTGATCGCCTTCGTGGCCGTCATGACCACCATCGTCGGCCTCCTCGACCTGGGCCTCGGCAAGGCCATCCTTTGGGCGTTCGGCGGCTGATGGCCGGCGGGCCACCCGCCTCTGTGAAAAGACTTAGCTGGAAGTGAGCGAGCGTGCCTGAGTACGACGACGAGACCGCGCAGGCGAGCGACGAGCAGTCGTCGGTTGCCACGGCGGACACCGACGAGTCGGTCGAGGCCGCCGAGCCCGAGACCGCCGAGGCCGAGGCCACCCCCGAGGTGGCCGCTCCCGAGGCGGACGAGGACTTCGACCCGGTGCAGGAGCTGCGGCAGAAGCTGCGCTACGCCCCGGGCGACTGGTACGTGGTGCACTCCTACGCGGGTTACGAGAACAAGGTCAAGACCAACCTCGAGACCCGCATCACCAGCCTCGACATGGAGGATTTCATCTTCCAGGTCGAGGTCCCGACCCGTGAAGAGGTCGAGGTGAAGGGCGGCAAGCGCGTCCAGGTCAACAACAAGGTCTTCCCGGGCTACATCCTGGTCCGGATGGATCTGACCCCCGAGTCGTACTCGTGTGTCCGCAACACTCCCGGCGTGACCGGCTTCGTGGGCGCGACCGACCGGGTCGACCGTCCCGCCCCGCTCTCGCTCGACGAGGTGCTGAAGTGGCTCGCTCCCGCCGTCGAGGCGGAGGAGAAGAAGGCGAAGCCCGAGATCAAGGTGCTCGACTTCGAGGTGGGCGACTCGGTCACGGTCACCGACGGCGCGTTCGCCTCACTTCCGGCCTCGATCAGTGAAATTAATGCCGACCAGCAGAAGTTGAAGGTTCTGGTTTCCATCTTCGGCCGTGAGACGCCGGTGGAGCTGAACTTCAACCAGGTCGCCAAGATCTGACCAAAGCAGTCAGTGGGAGGGCCTGCTCAACAAGGCAGGCCCGCCATCTACCACAGGAGTAAGTGAACATGCAGCGCAGCAAGGGTTACCGCAAGGGCGCCGAGCTCATCGACCACAACAAGCTCTACGAGCCGGCCGACGCGATCAAGCTCGCCAAGGAGACCAGCCCGACCAAGTTCGACGCGACCGTCGAGGTCGCGATGCGTCTGGGCGTCGACCCGCGTAAGGCCGACCAGATGGTCCGCGGCACGGTCAACCTGCCCCACGGCACCGGCAAGACCGCCCGCGTGATCGTCTTCGCGCAGGGTGCCAAGGCCGAAGAGGCTGTCGCGGCCGGCGCCGACGAGGTCGGCACCGACGAGCTCGTCGCCCGCATCCAGGGCGGCTGGCTCGACTTCGACGCGGCGATCGCCACTCCCGACCAGATGGCCAAGATCGGTCGGATCGCCCGGATCCTCGGCCCGCGTGGTCTGATGCCCAACCCGAAGACCGGCACGGTCACCATGGACGTGACCAAGGCAATCAACGAGATCAAGGGCGGAAAGATCACCTTCCGCGTCGACAAGCACTCGAACCTGCACCTGATCATCGGCAAGGCCTCCTTCAGCGAGGGCCAGCTGGTGGACAACTACGCGGCAGTGCTCGACGAGGTGCTGCGGGGCAAGCCGTCCGCAGCCAAGGGTAAGTACCTCCGCAAGGTCGTCGTCTCCACCACGATGGGCCCCGGAGTCCAGATCGACCCGAACGTGGTCAAGGGCTTCACCACCGCTGACGCCTGATCGACCAGAGCAAGCCGAGCAGCCCCCGGGGACTACCCCGGGGGCTTTTCTGTGGGGAGGCTTCACGTCAGCAGGCGGCCGGCCATCCCGAGGACGGCGAGCACGTGCCCTACCGCACCGCGGACGGCTTCCTCGCGGCATCGTCCGGGGCCCGCAGAACTCGTTCGTCCCCTGGCTCGTCCCACTGATGCCGTCGCGATTTGGCGGCGCGAAGCGGGTCGCGTAGAGTTGCCTTCGAAGTTCCACCCATAGACCGCTGGTCGCCGCTGCCACCGTCGTGAGACGAAGGTCGCGGTCGAAGGTCCCGCTAGATGCGGGCGGCCCGCGCAGGGGAGAACGGTTCGTGATCGGTCCTGGCGATTCGTCGTGGGGAAACCGCTCCGCCCCGTGCGCCCTGCGCCGGGGCGTTTCTCATTTCGCCTCTCCTTCGTCTCGACCAGTGGCTCGAGCACTGAGAGAGGAGGGACATGGCGGACAAGCCGGTCCGGGCCGACAAGGCCAGTTCCGTTGCGGAGCTGACGGACAACTTCCGTAACTCGGCGGCCACCGTGCTGACCGAGTACCGCGGTCTCACGGTCAAGCAGCTCACTGAGCTGCGCCGTTCGCTGGGCTTCGACACCAAGTACTCCGTGTCGAAGAACACCCTGGCGAAGCGCGCTGCCAGCGACGCGGGCATCGAGGGCCTCGACACGCTGTTCACCGGTCCTACCGCGCTCGCCTTCGTCAGCGGCGACCCGGTCGAGGCGGCCAAGGGTCTTCGGGCCTTCGCCAAGGCCAACCCCGTCCTGATCATCAAGGGCGGTGTCTTCGAGGGTAGGGCGATCACGGCCGACGAGGTCAACAAGATCGCTGACCTCGAGTCCCGTGAAGTTCTGCTGGCCAAGCTGGCCGGCGCCATGAAGGGCAACCTGAGCAAGGCCGCGGCCACGTTCCAGGCTCCGCTCTCCCAGG
>DASRYP010000498.1:0-3041 GCA_035687165.1 Actinoplanes sp.
GGCCCGTCTCAGGGCATCGGACACTGACCAGTGACCTTGCGGTAGGTCGCTACGATTGATGTTGGCGAGGGCCGGGACGTTGAGAGGGGCTCCTTCTCTGGGCAGCCGTCCCGACCTCGCCATTGACGAGGTAAACACCAAAGGAGTGCAGATGGCCCCACCCACCCGGGTCGACGTCGACCTCAAGGACTTCCTTGACCACGTCGCCACGGAGCAGCTTCCCGGAGACTCGCACGAGTACCGGGTCGATATTCTCATCACCTATCCCGATCCGCGCAGCAGCACCGGCTCGCCGTACGAGACCCGGCGCCTGTTCATCCAAGGGCCGCACGGCACCCAAGGTCACTGCATCGGGACGCTCGACACAGTGATCCTGCACGGCGACGACCAGCCGTGGACGGTGCGCCTGCGGCGCGTCTGTCTGGATCCCGACTCCTACTACGGTCAGGTGCGGGCGATCCTCAAGACGGCTGCCTACTTCGGGATCCCGGTCGAGTGAACCGCATCGAGGCGTACATCGAGGATCGCTACATGGCGCGGGGTGTTCGCCTGCACCTGTACCGGCCATCGGCCATCGGACAGGTCTCGATCCTGATGCGCGACGGGACATGGGCCGAGCACAACGAAGCCCACGTTCTGCCCGAGGACGCGGGGGTCGAGCTCCCGCGCGAGGCGATCGCCGCCATCCACGAGGCGATCAAGCGATATGGCGGCACCCTCACCGACGAGGGCACCGAGGTCAAGGTGCTGCGCGAATGGCTGGAGGTCGAGCGCGGCCGCGTCGACCGCCTGATCCGGATGGAGGTCACATGACGAAGAGGATGGTCCCGCTGGCGGACACCAAGCCAGCTCCGGCGCGGCGCTACCACGTGATCGGAACCCACTCGGCGCGCTGCAAGCGCGAGAAGCACGAGGACTACATGCACGGCATGACCGAGTGCGCTGTCGGATCAGAGAAGAACCACTGCGATTGCAAAGCCCACTGGGCCGAAGACCGCACCTCGCGGCTGGGCCAATGAAAGGCTCGTGGTGAGCGCGTGCGAGACGGTCATCATGGTCGGCACGCTACCGGGGTCGGCCAAGGGTCCCTGCGGTCTGCCGGGGCGCTGGTGCGGGCGCTGCAAGATCTTCGTGTGCCGCTACCACTGGGTCACATGGCACTTCGAGCATCCCATCGACCCGCCGTTCATGAGGCGCGCTGATGGATAAGCGTCGATGAGGGTCATGGTAACGGCCTCGCGTCACTGCCCGGACGACGGCTACATCGCCTCGGTGCTGGATCGGTTCCACGAGATCGAGTGTCCGATCACGCTGGTCATCGAAGGTGAGTGCCCGACCCCGGTCGGGGATCGCGCCCTCGGGTTCAAGAGCGGGGATCTTCAGGCCCGCGACTGGGCATTGGGCAGCGGCATTCCGGTCATGGGGATGCCTGCGGCGTGGGACTTCTACAAGAAGGAGGCAGGCGGGCTGCGCAACGGCTGGATGCTGCGCTACGGCTCGCCTGACCTCCTGCTCGCCTTTCCGATGCCCGACTCGCGGGGAACGTGGAACGCTGTCCGGCAGGCGACCGATCTGGGAGTCCGCACTGTCATCGACAAGGTCTGGGTGCCATGACCACGGAGCGCTTCGGATACCTGCTGCTCACCCTGCTGCTCATCATCACGCTGGCGATGGCGTTCCTTCTCCCGCGTCCTGTCGAGGCAGCTTGCGAGTACTACCCACCCGATCCGCCCAACGAGCCGACCGGGGTGATGGGCTGCGAGGTCTACGGCGACGGCAAGGCGTCGATGTGGAGCGGCCCCGGCGTGGCGACCAACGCCTGCATCTATCCGTGGACCGCCTGTCAGCCGATCCGCATCACGTCGCTGGAGACAGGCATCAGCGTTGACCGCGTGCCGACCATGTACTGCGACTGCTTCACCGGCACGGCGGACGAGCGGCTCGTCGACCTCGATCCCGCCACGGTGGCGGCGCTGGGGCTTGACCCGGATGTGCCGACCCTGCATGACGTCCGGGTCGAGCCGATCGGGATCCCCGTGCTCGATGCGGCAGGCCCGGGTCCGACCTGTGATCCGGCCTGCGCCCTGCCCGATACGGCCGTGCAGCCATGACGCCAACCTGCCAGCATCACGGCTGCGATGCTCTCAGCGAGACCAAGGTCAAGGAGATCATCGGCGGCAAGGTGTTCTGGTGGCGCTATCTCTGCGACGTCCACCTCGAGGAGGAGTACGCCCCTTGGCTGCGATTGATGCGGCGCTGAACGGAGGACTCTGAATGGTTACCTACGCCACCCAGTCGACCAAGCGCTACCAGTGGGAGGACAACTCGAAGTACTCCCAGAGCTGGAACTGCGGGCCGACTTGCGCGACCTTCATTGCGAGCTTCTACAAGAGCGTCTACTACGGCATCGAGGCCACCCGCAAGCTGGTCGCTCCACCCCAGACCGCGACCTCGGTCACCCAGCAGCGCGACATGCTCGTCAAGCGCGGCGTGCCCGCCAGTGTTGTCCAGATCGACAGCCTAGCCGAGCTTCACTCGCTCGTTGACTCGGGTCGTCGCCCGGTCATCCTCGGAATCGAGATGAGCCGCGTGCCCTCGAGCTATCGCGACCACACCTTCATCGGCTGGCACGCCGTCGTGGTCATGAGCGGCGCAACCAACAATGGCGTCCGCGGTTTCTGGATCAACGACCCGAACTTCAGCCCTCCGGGCGGCATTCGCCCCGACCCTGATCGCGGCATGAAGTGGTATCCGGACTGGGTCATCCAGTCGGCGGTCATCAACAACACCCAGCGCTGGGCCGTGGTCCCGAGCGCTGCGAAGCCGCTGCCGACGACGGCACCGTCGACCGAGAAGGGTCGCGGCCATGTCAAGACGCCGCCAGCGGGCAACGTCATCAACATCCGCACGTCGATGTCGACCACGACAGCGGCGAACATCTACGCCCGCGCCATGCCGGACGGCAAGACCTACCGGCGCAGCGACGGCAAGTACCTGTGGTCGAACGCGAGCAACTACATCTTCCTCGGCTGGGCCGGGAC
>DASRYP010000499.1:0-12863 GCA_035687165.1 Actinoplanes sp.
CGCTGCGGCCACCGCGCGCACCAGGGTCTCGTTGCTGAACGGCAGGAGGTCCTCGACGCCGCCACCGCCCCGGGCGATGACGATGACGTCGACCTCGGGGTGCGCGTCGAGCTCGGCCAGCGCGGCGGTCACCTCGGCCACGGCGGTCGCGCCCTGCACCGCGACCTGACGGATCTCGAACCGGGTGGCCGGCCACCGGCGCCGGGCGTTCTCGACGACGTCGCGCTCGGCGGCGCTGGCCCGCCCGCAGACCAGCCCCACCCGGCGGGGCAGGAAGGGCAGCGGGCGCTTGCGGTCACGGTCGAACAGGCCCTCCTGGGCCAGGTGTCGCTTGAGGTACTCGAGCCGGGCGAGCAGCTCGCCGACCCCGACCGGGCGGATCTGCCGAGCGTCGAGCATCAGCGACCCGCGCTGGGTCCAGAAGGCCGGCTTGGCCTGGAGCACCACGCGGGCACCCTCGCCGAGCGGGCCCGGCATCGCGTCGAGGGCGTTGACGTGGATCGACACCGACAGGCTCATGTCGACGTCCGGGTCGCGCAGGGTCAGGTAGGCGGTGCGGGCCCCGGGGCGCCGGTTGAGCTGCACGACCTGGCCCTCGACCCACAGGGTCGACATCTTCTCGACGTACTCGCCGATCTTCATCGACAGCAGGCGCACCGGCCACGGCTGCTCGGCCGTCGTGTCGGCCGCCTTCTCGGGCAGCGGACCGCGGCCCGGGGGTGCCGGCGTGCTCATGCGCCGAACTCTAGGCGGCGCCACCCCCGGCGGCCGCCCGACGGCCCGGTCGCGCGGATTCGGGGCCGGTCGGGCCGGCACCTACGATGGAGGGCATGGCTGACTCCACGAAGCGCGTGCTCCTCGCCGCCCCGCGCGGCTACTGCGCGGGCGTCGACCGGGCCGTCGTCACGGTCGAGAAGGCCCTCGAGCTCTACGGCTCGCCGGTCTACGTGCGCAAGGAGATCGTGCACAACAAGCACGTCGTGACCACGCTGCAGAAGCGTGGCGCGATCTTCGTCGACGAGACCGACGAGGTGCCCGAGGGTGCGACCGTCGTGTTCTCCGCCCACGGTGTCGCGCCGGTCGTCCACGAGGAGGCCCGGGCCCTGTCGCTGCGCACGATCGACGCCACCTGCCCGCTGGTCACCAAGGTGCACCGCGAGGCGGTCCGCTTCGCCGACAGCGACTACGACATCCTGCTGATCGGCCACGAGGGCCACGAGGAGGTCATCGGCACCGCCGGCGAGGCGCCCGAGCACATCCAGCTCGTCGACGGCCCCGACTCGGTCGACAAGGTCGTCGTGCGCGACCCGGCGAAGGTCGTGTGGCTGTCGCAGACCACGCTCTCGGTCGACGAGACGATGGAGACGGTGGCCCGGCTCAAGACCCGGCTGCCGCTGCTCCAGTCGCCGCCCAGCGACGACATCTGCTACGCCACGCAGAACCGCCAGCACGTGGTCAAGGAGATCGCCCCCGAGTGCGACGTGGTGATCGTCGTCGGCTCGACCAACTCCTCCAACTCCGTCCGGTTGGTGGAGGTCGCGGTCGACGCGGGCGCGCGCGCCGGTCACCTGGTCGACTACGCGGCCGAGATCCAGGACGAGTGGCTCGAGGACGCCACCACGGTCGGTGTCTCGTCCGGCGCCAGCGTGCCGGAGGACCTGGTCATGGAGGTGCTGGCCCACCTGGCCGAGCGCGGCTTCGGCGAGGTCACCGAGTTCACCACCGCCGACGAGCGGCTCACCTTCTCGCTGCCCCAGGAACTCCGCCGCGACATGAAGAAAGCCGCCGCGGCGAAAGCCTGAGCTAGCGCGGTTCGAGCAGCTCGGGCGCCTGCGGTTGGCGGGGTGCCACCTCGATCTGGGCCGGTGTGGGGAGCTCGTCGTCGGAGACGCCCATCTCGGCCAGCTTGCGCGCGCTGACCAGCACCCGAGATTCCAAAGACCCGACTGCCCGGTTGTACGCGGTGACGGCCGCACCAAGGGCGCCGCCGAGCTTGCCGACGTGGTCGCCGAGCGTCGCCAGCCGTGCATAGAGCTCGCGGGCCAGGGCGTGCACCTCGGCCGCGTTACGGGCCAGTTCCTCCTGTCGCCACGAGAACGCCACCGTGCGCAGCAGCGCGATCAGTGTGGCCGGAGTGGCGAGCACGGTGTTGCGGCGGAAGGCGTGCTCCATCAGCGTCGGGTCGTGGCGCAGGGCGGCGTCGAGGAACGGGTCGGCCGGGACGAAGAGCACCACGAAATCGGGCGAGGACTCGAACGCGGTCCAGTACTTCTTGGCGGCCAGGGCGTCGATGTGCGCGCGCAGGTGGCGGGCGTGCTGGTCGAGGAAGCCCTCCCGGGTGCGCTCGTCCCGGGCCTCCAGAGCCGAGAGGTACGCCTCCAGTGGCGCCTTCGCGTCCACCACCACGGTGCGTCCGCCGTGCAGCTTGACGACCAGATCAGGCCGTACGCCGGAATCGTCCGTTTTCGCCGTGACCTGCTCAGCGAAGTCACAGTGTTCCAGCAGCCCGGCCGCCTCGACGATGCGCCTGAGTTGGTGCTCACCCCAACGGCCACGGGCCTGAGGCGTACGCAGGGCGGCGACCAACTGCTTCGTCTCGGTGCGCAGCTCGCCCGAGACAACGCTCATGTTGCGCACCTGTTCGCGCAGCTCGGCGTAGGCGTCGATGCGCTCCCGCTCCAGCTCAGCGACCCGTTCCTCGTAGCGGCGCAGCATCTCGTGCAGCGGCGCGACAGCTCGGGCGACCGCCTCCTGGGACTGGGCGGTGGCCTCGTAAGAGAGCGCGCGCATCGACTGCTCGAGGCGTTCCTCCCCGTCGGCGCGGACCTGCACGGTCGCCTCAAGACGCGCGATGTCGGTGGCCGCCCGGAGCCGCGCGGCCAGCCAGCCGAGGGCCGCGCCGACCACGAGGCAGACAAGCACTACAAGCAGCGTCGAAACAGTCACATACCGGAGGTTGCCAGACGGCCGGCTGGTGAATCACGCGGGTACCGTTGAAACATGAGCGTGTTGCTGATTGTCGGCATCGTCATAGTCGTCCTACTCGTCATTGTCGTCTCTCGTCGCGGCGGCGCAGCGTCGCAGCAGACCCGCCTGGAAGACGCGCGGGCCGACGCCCAGCGGTGGTACGAGCGCCTCGGCGGCCAGCTCATGAACCTGCACGGCGACGACGCGGCGGCCCGGCAAGCGCTCTCCGACGCGAGTGAGCGCTACAACGCGTCCGGCGGCCAGTTGCAGCAGGCCAACACCGTCCGCCAGTTCGAGCTGGCTCGCGAGTCGGCGCTGGAGGGCCTGCAATATGTCCGGGCCGCGCGGGTCGCGATGGGTATCGACCCCGGTCCCGAACTGCCGGCGCTCGCGTCGGCCCAGGGTGCCGGGCAGCTGACCAAGGAACGCGAGGTCAGCGTGCAGGGCCACCACTACAAGGCGGGTCCGCAGCCGGGCCCCGACACTCCCTACTACTACCCCGGCGGCCGGGTGCAGGGTCGCCCGGTGCCCTCCGGGTGGTATTCGACGCCCGTCTGGAAGACCGCGCTCGGTGCGGGAGCGGGTGTGCTGGGCGGCATGTTGATCTTCGACGCGTTGCTCTCGCCCGGCTTCGGCGACATGGGCTACGGCGACGGCTTCTCCGACGGCTATGCCGACGCGGCCCAGGACTTCGGCGGCGACATGAACGGCGGCGACACTGGCGGCGGAGACATGGGCGGCGACTGGGGCGGCGGAGATTTCGGCGGCGGAGATTTCGGCGGCGACTTCTAGTCGTCGGCCCCGGCCCGCCCGGGCGGACTACTCGTCGGCCGGGAGATGTTTGGCCAGCTCGCGGCGCAGTCGTCGCGGGCCGGGCCAGACCTCACTGAGATCGGCGGTGAAGGACTGCCCCTCCGGTGTCTCGGCGAGCACCGGCGGCCCGACCTCCTCGCCCTGCACCGGATGCACCACATCGAGGTCGACCGGGGTGACCTCCAACAGGTTCTTGAGACCTTCCCGGCGCACGGTCACATGCTTGATGTCCGCCCAAGCCAGCAGGATCGGGTCGCTGTCCTGGGCGGCCAGTTCGAGGCCGCCCGACGAGACCCGGACCCAGGTCTTCAGCGAACCCCGGGTCGAGTACGCGTAGGCGCCCGCCGCCAGCACCGCGATCGCGCCGGCCTGCAATCCGGCCTGCCACCACGGGCTCCCCGTCCCACCGACGACCGCCGCGACGATCGGTGACACCAGGGCGAACGACAGCATCAGCAGCAGAAAAAGCACGACGAACGTCCGCAGCGGCGACGACTTGAACAGCACGGTGTCGCGGGCGGGCGCCTCGACCTGCTCGGGCGCGATCATGCCTTCATGCTGCCCTGCCGACGGCCCCGACTCCGGCGGTTTCGCCAGAGCCGGGGCCCGAAGCCGAAGCCCCCAACCTGGGGCGGGTGATCAGAAGGCGCAGGCGATCACGAGCTCGGGCGTGCGGTCGGGCAGGGTGTCGAGCTTGGCGATGCGTCCGGCCGATTTGAGGTCGCCCTCGACCAGGGCCAGCCGCAGGAGCAGCTCGACCGGACCGAGCGCCTCGGCCAGCGGCACCTCAGCCTTCATCGACAGCTTCCGCTCGGACTTGGCCCGCCGGACCTGGCGCAGCGCGTTCCCGGCGAGGTCGAGCAGGCTCGCGTCGCCCTCACCCGCGACCCCGGTCAGCTCATGGACCGTGGGCCAGGTAGACTTGTGAACCGAGCCGTAGCGCCACCACGACCAGACCTCTTCAGTGACATAGGGCAGGAACGGCGCGAACAGCCGCAGCAGCACCGACAGCCCCGTCGAAAGCGCCGCCCTGGCCGAATCGGCGCCCGAACCCGACGCGTACGCCCGTTCCTTGATCAGCTCGATGTAGTCGTCGCAGAACGTCCAGAAGAACGCCTCCGTCGCCTGCAGCGCGTCGGTGTGGTCGTAGCGGTCGAACGCCTCGGTCGCTGCGGTCACGACGGTCGCCAGCTGGGCCAGCATCGCCCGGTCGAGCGGCTCGGTGACCGGCTGCCGCAGCGAGTCGGCCGCGCCCAGCCCGAGCGCGAACTTGGACGCGTTGAGAATCTTCGTCGCCAGCCGCCGCCCGACCTTGATCTGGGCCGGGTCGAAGGCCAAGTCAGCGCCGGGCCGCCCGTTGGCCGCCCAGTATCGGACGGCGTCGGACCCGTTCTGCACCAGCAGGTCCATCGGGGTGACGACGTTGCCCTTGGACTTCGACATCTTCTTGCGGTCAGGGTCGAGGATCCAGCCCGAGAGGACCGCGGTGCTCCAGGGCAGGACGTCGCAATCCAGATCGGAGCGCAGGATGGTGGAGAAGAGCCAGGTGCGGATGATCTCTTGTCCCTGTGGCCGCAGGTCCATCGGGAAGACCCGCTCGAACAGGTCGTCGTCGCCGTGCCAGCCGCCGACGATCTGCGGGGTCAGCGACGACGTGGCCCAGGTGTCCATGACGTCGGGGTCGGCCGCGAAGCCGCCCGGGACGTCGCGCTGAGACTCGTCGAAGCCGGGCGGACACTCCGAGGACGGGTCGACTGGCAATGCTGATTCGTCCGGTATGAGAAGCTTGGTGTAGTCCGGCTCGCCAGCGTTGTCGAGCCGGTACCACACCGGGACGGGAACACCGAAGAACCGCTGCCGGCTGACCAGCCAGTCCCCGGTCAACCCGTTCACCCAGTGCTCGTAGCGGTGTCGCATGTGCTCGGGATACCACTTGAGGTCGCGCCCGCGCGCGATCAGCCGTTCGCGCAGCTCCGGCTCACGGCCGCCGTTGCGCAGGAACCACTGTCGGCTGGTGACGATCTCGAGCGGCGAGTCGCCCCGCTCGTAGAACTTGACCGGGTGCGTGATCGGCTTCGGCTCGCCCAGCAGGTCACCGGTCTCGGTGAGGATGCGGACGATCTCGCGCCGAGCCGCGTTCACGGTCAGTCCGGCGAAGTCGCGGTAGGCCGCCTCGGAGACCCCGGCCGGGCGGTCGGGCAGGAAACGGCCGTCGCGCCCCAGCACGACCCTGGTCTCGAGCTGCAGGTCACGCCACCAGGTGACGTCGGTGAGGTCACCGAACGTGCAGACCATCGCGATGCCGGTGCCCTTGTCGGCCGCCGCCATCGGATGCGGGTAGACCGGGACCTCGACGTCGAAATACGGAGTGCGGACGCTGGTCAGGCCGGTGTAGCGCTCGTCGCCCGGATGATGGACCAGGGCCACGCAGGCCGGCAGCAGCTCGGGCCGGGTCGTGTCGACCTCGACCGGACCGTCGGCGCCGTGGAACCGCAGCCGGTGATAGGCGCCGGGACGTTCCCGGTCCTCCAGCTCGGCCTGCGCGACCGCGGTGCGGAACCCGATGTCCCACAGGGTCGGGGCCTCAGCCGTGTAAGCCTCGCCACGCGCCAGGTTGTCGAGGAAGGCGCGCTGCGAGACGGCTTGTGAACGCTGCCCGATCGTCGTGTAGGTCATGCCCCAGTCGACCGAGAGCCCGAGCCGCCGCCACAGCGTCTCGAAGACCTTCTCGTCCTCGGTGGTCAGCCGCCCGCACAGCTCGACGAAGTTGCGCCGGGAGATGGCCAGCGCCTGCTTCGGTGGAGTGGCCGGTGGCTCCCAACCCGGGTCGTAGGGCAGCGCCGGGTCGCACCGGACCCCGTACACATTCTGGACCCGCCGCTCGGTCGGCAGACCGTTGTCGTCCCAGCCCATCGGGTAGAAGACGGTTTTGCCGCGCATGCGTCGGAACCGCGCGACCGTGTCGGTGTGCGTGTAGGAGAAGACGTGCCCCATGTGCAACTCGCCCGATACGGTCGGCGGAGGCGTGTCGATCGCGTATACATCCGCCCGCTCCTTCGAGCGGTCGAACGCATACGTGCCCTCCTCCTGCCAGGTGCGCGCCCACTTGTCCTCGAGGCCGTCGAGCGACGGCCGCTCGGGGAGACCGGCACGCCCGGTCGTTCCCGTATCAGTCATGGCTGAATGTTACGGCGGTGGGCTCGCGGCGACCTGCGATTAATCCGCCGGTGACGCACGGCGCGGCCTCGAAGTCGAGCAGGTGGCGCTTCACCATGAGGCCCCAGCGGTAACCGCCGAGCGACCCGTCGAGCCGCAGCACGCGGTGACACGGGGTGAAGAGCGCGACCGGGTTGCGTGCGCAGGCCGTGGCCGCCGCCCGGATCGCCGCCGGGCGGCCGGACCGCCGGGCGAACTCCGAATAGGTCACCGGAGCACCCGGTTTGATCTCGCGCATCACCCTCCAGGCGTGGCGGAGGTATTCGCCGCCGATGTGCTGCTCGACCACGACGGCATCGAGCGCGGTCATGTCGCCGTCGAAATAGGACCGGACGATGCCGCTCACCGGGCCCACGTCGTCGGCCGGCTCGGCCGGGGCGCTCAGATCGGGGTGGATCAGCCCGGTGAGCTCGCTCACCTCGGTCGTGAAACCGGCGGCGCGCACGGCGCCCGTGCCACCCACGACGACGGTGAACGGGCCGGCCGGAGTGTCCAGGGTGCGGTACTTCAACATCGTGTCCTCCAGGGGTTGCGACACAGCTTGGCCTCGTCGAGGCGGCTGCGGGAAAGATCTTGAAGAGCTGTGGACAACTAGGCGGCACGCCACAGCCGGATGAGCGCATAGGAACGCCACGGCCGCCACCTCTCGGCGTACGTCGCAAGGGTCTTGGGGGTGTCAGGCAGGCCCAGAGCCTTGGCGCCGCGGCGAACGGCGAGGTCGGTGGGGAGGAAGACGTCGGGGTCGCCGATCGCGCGCATCGCCACGTAACCGACTGTCCACAGGCCTATCCCCGGCATCGCGAGGAGTCGCGCTACGGTCTCCTCGCGGTCGGCCCCGGGGTCCAGATCGATCTTCCCGTCGGCCACCGCGCCCGCCAATTGCCGGATCGTCTCGCGCCGAGCCACCGGCATCCCGAACGCGCTGTCCGGCAGCTCGGCGACCTGGGCCGCCGACGGAAAGGAGACCAGAGAGTTGTCCACGGGGAACACCGAGCGGATCATGCGGGTCAGCGTCGTGCGCGCTCCGGAGACACTGATCTGCTGCCCGACGATCGCGCGCACCGCCATCTCGAATCCGTCCACCGCGCGCGGCACGCGTACTCCCGGTTCTGACCGCACTATCGCGGCCAGCGCGGGATCCGCACCGAGCGTCGTGTCGACCGCCTCGGGGTCCGCATCCAGGTCGAAGAGCCGCCGGCAGCGGGCCACGGCCGGCGCGAGATCCCGCACGTCGCTCAGCCGCAGCGTCGCCGAGACCCACCGGTCAGCCGGGCTCAGCGAGACGGTCGCGCTTCCGCGCGGCAGAGACAGACCCCGGCAGTACGTGTTCCCCGTGCGCTCCTCGACTCCCGGCAGCGCCCGCGTCTCGAGGAAGTCGAGCAGTGCCGGGGCGTGCAGCGGTGACCGGTACGCAAGCCGCAGGTTGATCGTGCCTGCTTCGGCGCGAGCGATCGGCCTTCGCTCCCGCAGCGCGCTCGGCGCCTGCGCGTACACCTCGAGGATCGTGTCGTTGAACTGCCGCACGCTGCCGAAACCCGCCGCGAACGCGATCTCGGCGAGCCCCAGGTCGGTGGTCTCGATCAGGGTCCGAGCGGTCTGCGCGCGCTGCGCCCGGGCCAGTGCCAGCGGACCGGCGCCGAGCTCCGCGGTGAGCAGGCGGTTGAGGTGCCGTTCGGTGTACCCGAGGTGACTGGCCAGGCCGGGTACGCCCTCGCGGTCGACCACACCGTCGCCGATCAGCCGCATCGCCCGTCCGACCAGGTCGGCCCGCACGTCCCACTCGGGGGAGCCGGGAGCGGCGTCAGGCCGGCAGCGCTTGCACGCACGGAACCCGGCACGCTGGGCGGCGGCCGCGCTCGGATAGAAGCGGACGTTCTCCCGCTTCGGGGTCATCGCCGGGCAGGACGGCCGGCAGTAGATGTTCGTGCTGGTCACCGCGGTGCAGAACCAGCCGTCGAAGCGCTGGTCCCGGCTGTCCACGGCCCGGTAGCACCGCTCGAAGTCCAGTTCCATGTCCACGAGTCTGCTCCGCGCCGGCGGGGAAAAGCTGGCGGGATTCGGACACGAAGGTGCCTGGTCAGTAATCGCGGGCCGCTGCGTAGACTGGGCTTCCGTGAGCCTCACCATCGGAATCGTCGGCCTCCCGAACGTCGGCAAGAGCACCCTGTTCAACGCCCTGACCAAGAACGACGTGCTCGCCGCGAACTACCCGTTCGCGACGATCGAGCCGAACGTCGGCGTGGTCGGCCTGCCCGACGAGCGGCTCGGCAAGCTCGCCGAGCTGTTCGCGAGCGAGAAGATCATCCCGGCGCCGGTGAGCTTCGTCGACATCGCGGGCCTGGTACGCGGTGCGTCGAAGGGCCAGGGCCGCGGCAACGCGTTCCTCGCGAACATCCGCGACGCCACGGCGATCTGCCAGGTCGTGCGCGCGTTCTCCGACCCGAACGTGCTGCACGTCGACGGCAAGATCTCGCCTGCCGACGACATCGAGACGATCAACACCGAGCTGATCCTGGCCGACCTGCAGACGGTCGAGAAGGCGCTGCCCCGCCTGCAGAAAGAGGCGAAGCTCAAGAAGGACCGCGCCCCCGCGGTAGCCGCCGCCGAAGCCGCGTTCAAGCTGCTCAACGACGGCGTCACGCTGCACGCCGGCGCCAAGGCCGCGGGCATCGACGTCGACCTGCTCGCCGAGCTGCACCTGCTCACGACGAAGCCGTTCCTCTATGTCTTCAACGTCGACGAGGACGAGCTGGGCAACGAGGCGTTCCTCAACGAGATGCGTGCCCTGGTCGCCCCGGCCGAGGCGGTCTTCATGGACGCGAAGATCGAGTCCGAGCTGATCGACCTGCCGCCGGACGAGGCGCAGGAGTTGCTGGAGTCGACCGGCCAGACCGAGCCGGGCCTCAATCAGCTCATCCGCGTCGGCTTCGACACGCTCGGCCTGCAGACCTATCTGACCGCGGGCCCGAAGGAGGCACGCGCCTGGGTGGTCCCGGTCGGCGCGACCGCCCCCGAGGCCGCGGGCGTCATCCACAGCGACTTCCAGCGCGGTTTCATCAAGGCCGAGATCGTCAGCTTCGACGACCTGATGGCCGCCGGCTCCATGTCCGCCGCCAAAGCGGCCGGCAAGGTCCGCATGGAGGGCAAGGACTACATCATGAAGGACGGCGACGTCGTGGAGTTTCGCTTCAACGTGTAGTGGTCTTCCGGTTCCACGTCTCGCGGTGGCAAGTGTTCCCGGCTCAGCTTTTGCGGCCGGGGACCATCTCCCATGGCGCCTGTTCCGCCAGGAAGAACGCCAGTGCTGTGACGATCCGTGCGTGCCAGGACCGTTGGGGGGACGTCATGAAGACGAGCGCTCCATCGATCAGTTCGGTGTGACGCGGCGCCTCGGGAAGGTGATCGAGGTCATCGGCATACCAGCCCTCCAGGCGAGGCGGCCGCATCCACTCGGGCACCGCAGTCATGTCGTCACCGTAGCATTCGGTAACGGTGGACTGGCTGACGTGATGTTGTACACCGCGGGGACCAACTGAAACCGAGACGGTGGTTATCGTGGGCCGCCGAAGTCGCCGGCGATCTGGTTCAGGGCTGTGGCCAACCGGTCGAGGTCGAGGTCGCCCAGGTGGTCGAAGATGTGGTGGCGGACGCTGGCCAGGTGACTGGGCCACGCGTCGCGGAGTCGGGCCAGGCCGGCGTCGGTCAGGACGGCGTTCCAGCCGCGGGCGTCCTCGTCGCATTTGACGCGGTTCAGGTAGCCGAGGGATTCGAGTTTGGTGGCGAGCCGGGTCATGCCGCTGAGCGACATGTCGCAGGCCTGGGCCAGCTCGCTCATGCGCATACGGTCGTCGGGTGACTCGGAGAGGTGTCGGAGGACGCTGTACTCACTCAGCGACATTCGGCGGTCTTTCTCCAGGTCAGCGTTCATGACCCGGGGCAGAACGACGAGCATGCGGCCGAGCGCGCGGACGACCGCTTCCTCCTGCGCGGTGAGCGCGGTGAGACCCGGCGGGAGCACCGGATCGGACGATGTGGCGGGCATGACGTTGATCCTAAGCCGACATGGCAGGAATAATTGCTTGACGTAGCAAACAAGGCGCTCGAGCCGGTGCGCCGAGCCGGCTGAGACAGGCGACCCTGAAGATCTAGATCAAAAACGCCACGAGGCCCCGGATGATGCCATCCGAGGCCTCGCGTTGCACAATGCGAAGGTGCAGAACCCGACAAATAGTAATTCCTGGCAACAAGTGCTCGAAATGCCAAGAAGGTCCTGGTGGGCTCGGTTGCCGTTCGGTGTACGGATGACGGCCGGCGCCAGTGCGCTGCTCATCGTGATCGGCGGCGCGGCGCTGGCCGCGGCCGCGTTGATCAAGGACAGCCCGGACGCGCCACAGGTCGTCACAGCCGTCGGCGACGCTGCGGCCCAGGCCCCGATGGCGGGTCCCGCGGACGTACCCCCGCGCGCCAAGGCCAAGATCGGTTTCGACCCGGGCACGACCCCGCCCCGTACGCCTGACAAGGTCGACCGGACCGCCACGCCCAAGCCGATTCCCCCGGCGAAAGCACCGCTCGCTGCCGTGTCCCCCACACCGGTGAAGCGGGCCCCGACGACGGCTGCTTCCACGACGGCCGCTTCCACGACGGCTGCCTCCACGACGGCTGCTTCCACGACAGCCGCCCCGACGACAGCCGCCCCGACGACCGACGCTCCAACGACCGACGCTCCATCGGCTGACGTCCCGAAGGTCGCCGCGCCGAAAGTAGTCTTCCCGAAAGCCGCGCCGGCCCAAAAGACCGTCGCCAAGCCCGTGCTGACGACCCGCACCACGTACGAGAAGCGCCAGACCCCCTTCAAGACCCGCCAGGTACGCGACTCGTCGCTCACACTTGGCGCCGAGAAGGTACAAAGCCCGGGCGTGCCCGGCGAGGAGACGCTGCGTTACCTCGTGACCTTCACCGACGGCCGGCAGACCGGCCGCAAGCTGGTGGGCACCACCATCACGCGTCAGCCGCAGGACCGCGTGGTCGCGCTGGGCTCCGGTCACGAGCCGGAAAGTCCGCAGACCGACGACTGCAATGAGCTCCTGGACATCTGCGTGCTGCTCGGCCACAGCGACTGTGAGCAGGACGACCGCGAGAGCACCCGGGCCCTCGGCGCGATCGCGATGCTCGACAACGATGACGATGACCCGCTCGATGAGGTCGAAGGATTGCTCGACGAGAAGGCCTTGGAAGAGCTGTCACAAAAGAATTGCCCCGAGAAGTAGCGCGCCGGAAGACTGCCCGGATGAGCGACTTCGATGCCTTGCTCGACGAGGCCGCGGTTGTCCCGCTCGACGGGTGGGACTTCTCCTGGTTCGCCGGCCGGGCGACCGAGCAACGACCTTCCTGGGGGTACGCCGACCTGGTGGCCGAGCGGCTCACCCAGGCCGACGCGGCCCTCGACGTGGAGACCGGCGGGGGTGAGGTCTTCGCGTACGCGATCGCGAAAGCTGGCCGACCGGGGATCATCGCCGCCACCGAGTCCTGGTCGCCGAATCTCGCTCTGGCCCGGAACGCGCTCGGTCCCTGCGTCGTCGCGGCCGCCGACGAGCCCACGCTGCCGTTCCGCGACTGCGCGTTCGACCTGGTGGTGAGCCGCCACCCGGTGCACACGCTGTGGGCCGAGACGGCTCGCGTGCTGCGGCCGGGCGGGATTTTTCTGTCTCAGCAGATCGGCGCGGGCAGCAACCGAGAACTGTCCGAAGCCATGATGGGACCGCTTCCGCCGCCGGCGAGGCAGCACCCCGAGCAGATCGCGGCGGCCGCGGCGGCGGCCGGGTTCGAGATCCTTCGCGTACGCGGGGAGCGCCTGCGGGTCGAGTTCT
>DASRYP010000500.1:0-3201 GCA_035687165.1 Actinoplanes sp.
CCGATCCTCATCTGCCAGGGCAGCGACGACCAGATCGTGCCGATCAAGGACGCCGCGTACAAGTCCATCAAGCTGGTCAAGGACGGCACGCTCAAGGTGTACGAGGGTGCCCCGCACGGGATCCAGGGCGACTACCAGGACAAGCTGGACGCCGACGTCCTCGAGTGGATCAAGTCCTGACGTCCTGGCTGCTTCGGGCCGGGCTTGCCCTCATCTCCCAAGCCCGGCCGCCCTTTCCGCTCGGCCGTCAGGGGGCCGGCCAGCTCCGCCTTCTCGGGCGACTCGGCCGTCAGGGGCTGGCCAGCTCCGCCTTCTCGGGCGACCGGTATTGCCGTGGAGTCCGGGCTGTTCCGTCCGCAGGCGGCTCACTGACCTCGTCGTGCGCCGTACCGAATCTGCCGGCATCAGTCCCGTCTCGCCGCGCGACCAGGTACGTCAGCAGGATCGGCAGGCCGCAGATCACCAGGAACCACAGCGAGACGATCAGCCGGTCGGCCTGCCCCGGCTCCGGGTGACCGAACTGGTTGACGAACGCTGACATCGCCACCGCGAAGACCGCGAACGCCACGCGGGAACGCGCCCGGATCAGGCCCCACCCGGCCACCAACCAGCTGCCCAGAGCCAGCGGGGCACGCAGTTGCTCGGTCAGCCACCAAGGCCAGTAGTAGCTGTTCAGCCGCAGCCACTGAGCTACCGGATCCGGCACGTCAGGCTCGGCGAAGTGGTTGGTCAGCAGGTCTTGCATACTCTCGCTGCCACCCGGCCAGCCGACCAATTTGGCCCCGAAGAACTGCATCAGAGTGCCGGCCAACGCGGTCGCCGCGACGATCAGCAGCGGGCGCACCGGGCGGGCAGCCCGGCGGGCCAGCAGCGCAGCCAGCACCGCAGTCCCGGTCAGCGCGGCACCGATCAGCATGAACTGCGAATACTTCACCAAGAAGCCGGCCACGAACGAGAAGGACAAAACCGTCAAGCCGAGACGCGTACGACCGGTGACCACATACGCCACCCCGAGCAGGACCGCCGCGGTAAGTGCCAGGACCGCCGCCTCACCCTTCGGATCGATCGACCACTCAGCGGTCGGCAGGACGTAGTAAAGGGCTTGGCCGAGAATGGCGATCCGGTGGAGCCTTGAGCACCCGCAGGAACAGATAGATCAAGAACCCGCCGACCAGCATCAGGACGAGCGCGGTCAGACCGAGAGCGAGCCGGTCCGGCAGCAGCGCCACCGCCGGGGCGTACAACACGGCGACACCCGGCCGCGACAGGAAAATCGCCTCATACCGGGCCGACATCACCGGTCCATTCTTGGTGATCGCCGGCCCGTACTTATTGTCGTTCGGAAGGGCACCTTCCCTGTGCGTACGCTCGATGCATTGCTGCGCCTGCCGGCGGCCAGCACGGGGATCCGCCGGGCCACGCGGGTTCAGACTGACCAGCCGCGGCGTGCGGAATTGACCGCAGAACACCTGAATAGTGTGCTCCCGAGCCTCCTGCGGCGTCTTGCCCAGAAGCGTGTACGTCTGATTCAAGTACTGAGCCATGTCCGGGCTGACGTAACCAGGCCCACTCGGGACATAGACCAACACGAACATCGCGGCCACGATCAGTGCCCACACTCCCGGGCGCCGCCGCCGAAGCCAGCTGATCATTCTTCCACCCCCGTTACCCCGGTTCCCGGCACGTCCCGCCCAAGATCTCGCGAGAGGGTAACAACGAGTGCGTCCGCGCCGAGGGCCTCCAGCGCTCAATAGTGGTGATTTCTGTCTCACGGCTTACGTAGGGGGACCTCGTCACCTTTATCGCATGATCGACGAACATTTAGGACCTCCCTGGTGATCGGCTACTTATTGATCCTGGTCAAAACGTCCGAATGTCGCCAATGCCTACCGGTAGCTCCAGCCACCGGGTAGACCGATCGGTTCGCCCACCGGCTAGCCCCCAGCTGCACCTCCGACTAGCCTGCTAACCGGTAGGTCCGTCTACCGGCTAGCAGGGGGAACAATTGCCGTAATGCCCCCTGACCGGCACAACAACCCCGGGGGGTGATCGCGATGCGAATAATCGTCGCGGACGATGACGTCTTGCTGCGCGAAGGTTTGGCGAGTCTGATCAAGGCCCGAGGGCACGAGGTGGTCGGCCGGGCCGGCAATGGTTCCGAGGCGATCGCCCTGACGACCTCGACCCCCACCGACATCGTCATCCTCGACATCCGGATGCCGCCCACGCACACCACCGAAGGGCTCGACGCGGCCCGGAAGATCCGCGCCGAGCTGCCCGAGGTGGGGATCGTGCTGCTGTCGGCTTTCGCTGAGGTCCATCACGCCACCGAATTGCTCAGCACCGGCCGCGGCGTTGGCTATCTGCTCAAGAGCCGGGTCACCGAGGTCGACGAGTTCTTCGACGCCCTTGACCGGGTGGACCGGGGCGGCTTCGTGGTCGACCCCGAGCTGGTCAGCGAGCTGCTGTCGGCTCCGCGCCAGGCCAATCCGCTGGCCGGGCTCACCCAGCGCGAGCGAGACGTACTGGAACTGATCGCCGAGGGCCGGTCCAACGCGGGCATCGCTCGCCGGCTGCGCATCAGCGAGGGCACGATCGAGAAACACGTCCGCAGCATCCTCACGAAGTTCGGACTGGCCGACTCCGACGAGGACCACCGGCGAGTGCTGGCGGTCCTGCGCTATCTGGACGCATCCTGATCCAGTGGAACCGTCGTCGTTGTGGCGCAGAGCCACCCGCCCGTTCCGCCGCCGCAGGGCAGCCCGCGTTGACCGGCAGATTCTCGAGAATGAACGCAGGGCGCTGTTGCGGCTGGGCACCCTGGCCGGGAACGCCCCGATCAAGGTGCTCTTCGACGCCATCTCGGAGGAACTGGCCCACATCATCGACATCGAGACCGGCGAGACGTTCGAGGACATGGCCGGCGTGTCCCGGTTCGACCCCGACGAAATGCTGACCTGCATCTCAGGCTATGGACCGCGGCCCGACTGGCCGTCGCCGATCGGCTCCCGGTGGTCGCTGACCGACGGCGACAGCGCGAACGCCCGCGTCTATCGCACCGGCCGTCCGGCGCGGATGGAGAACGGCATCCCGGTCTCCGGAAAGATCTCCGGCCGGTTGGCAGACATCGGGGCGTTCTCGTCCATCGCCGCGCCGATCTTCGTCGACGACAAACTCTGGGGCTCGGCGACGATCGTTTCC
>DASRYP010000501.1:0-2321 GCA_035687165.1 Actinoplanes sp.
AGGCGGCCCTGCGCCGGGCCGGCGACGGCCTTCCCGGAGTCAGCACCTTCACCCTGTGGCGCACCCTGCGCGACGCCGGTCTGAGCTGGCAGAAGGACCGGACCTGGTGCGTCACCGGGGTCGCCGTGCGCCGGCGCAAGAAGGACGGCGTGGTCACCGTGACCGATCCGGATGCCGACGCAAAAAAACCAGAACGGCAAAGCTTACTTGGCGGCGGCATATTGAGCTTCCAGCTTGCGCAAATAAGCTTCCGGATCTCGTCTGAAGCGGCTTCCTCTGGTTCGTTGCAGCCGGCGTGCTGTGATGTCGGTGCGCATCGCTTGCCAGCGGGTCCGATCGACAGCGGCCAGATCGCTGGCGTCCAGCGGTGCGAGGTGGGAGGTCACCGAGGCGACCAGGCGCGCCGGGCCGCGCACCACGGTCGCCGAGGAAGCCGAGCGTCTGCCGGTGGTGCGCCGCTGGCAGTAGCGGTAGGAACCGAACAAGCCTTCCAGCCCGTTGTTGGTGCCCGGCAGGTCGGCGACGGCATGGCAGTGGAACAGGCCGGGCCGGTAGCTGCGGGTTACTTTCAAGAAGTGGTCGACGCCGTCTGCCAAGTCGCCGGCGCACGCGCGGTGTCGGCACAGGGCGCCACACAGGCCATCGAGCCGCCGGGCCACCGTGGGCGCCGGCAGCGCCTCGGTGTTGTTCAAGATGTGCGCGGCCCGGTGCACCCAGCCGAAAGCTCTCTTGATGTCCGGCCACAGCGGTGCGGTTTCCTGCAGGGCGCAGCCGATCAGGCGGCTCAAATCCTGGATTGGCTTGGTGGCCCCCCTTTTTTGTCGACACGCTGGAGGCTGTCTGCCACGGCCTCCAGCCGGGCCTTCAGCTTCAGCCCGCCGGCGTCGAGCGGCGCTCGGCCGTCATCGGTCACGGCGCTGCGCACCGCCGCGCAGTAGCCCTGGACCAGATCGGCTTCAGCATCCTGGCGGCCCTCGACGGCCCGCTCGATCGGCCGGATCCCGCGGATCCGTTTCTTCAGCTCCTTCTTGGCGTGTCGGTCGGCCTCGAAGATCGGATGCGCCGCCTCGCGCAGATAGTGGAAATGGCACAGCTGGTGCGGCACCCCGGGCAGGGCCTTGGCCACCGCGATGCGGATCGAGCGCTGACCGTCACTGACCACGCCGGTCACCGGCACGCCGACGCTCTCGGCCGCCTGGCACAGCAACGGTTTGAGATCCGCAGCGGTGCTCGACAGCAGCGCACGGGCCAGCACCACCGTGCCGGAAAGGCAGTCGCGGATCACCCAGAGCACCTCGTGGCCGACCTCGGGCTGCAAGCCGTCGATTGCCAGCACGACCCGGCCTTGGTCGGCGAAGCGCGTCCGCAAGTGGCCGGGGTCGGTCATGGCCGTCGCGACCAATTCGTCATACCGGTCGAGCAGGTTGGTGACGCTGCGCTCCGAAATCATCACGCCGCGCCGGACCAGCTCGGCATGGATCTCCGGCACGCTGGCCCGGGTGACGTAGCGCAGCCGGCCGACCAAAGCGATGAGGTCAAGGCCGAACTCCTGCTGCGGCAACACGAGGGCGCCTTCGGCTTCCGGTCGAAACGCACGGTGGAATCGGGCGCAGCCGCGGTTGACGCAGCGGCGGACCTTGAGCCGCAGGCCGAGCAGTCCGTCCATGGTCACGACGGCGCGCTGGTTGGTGTAGTGGCAGGACAGCCGACCGCCGCACGCCGGACAGCAGCGCGTCGCCGTCTCCAGCGTCTCCCACCGCGACGGCGACGGCCGCATCGACAGCCGGCTCATCTCACCCTCCTATCCAGAATGCGATGGCATCCTCAACAGCGAGTGAACTTTGCCGTTCTGGAAAAAAAGCCTGATCGAGCAGGCCTACACCCAGGGCGAGCGGATGGGCTTGGCGGTGTGGGGGATGGACGAAGCCGGTCCATACCAGGCCATTCCCCAGCCCGGCGTTCACTGGCAGCCTGTTGGTTGGCCTGCTCGGTACCCACATGATCACATTCGGCACGGCACCGCCAAACTGCTCACGCTGTTCCATCCAGCGACCGGCCAGGTGCGCGTCAAAGGCGTGACCAGGTGCCCCAACGTGATCTTGCACGCCTGGTTGGAAGCGGAGTTGTCAGCCATCCTCGACGCGTTACCGCCGCCGACCGTGTTGTCGGAGGACGACAACCAGGCCGCGTGGGAGCGCTGGCAGGCCGGCCTGACCGTCAAGCCCACGTTAGGCGACCACCTGCCGCCACTGCGCCTGCTGCTGGTTATGGACAACCTCGCCGGACACCTCACCGCGCGTTTTGTGGTGTGGCTGTTCGAC
>DASRYP010000502.1:0-6271 GCA_035687165.1 Actinoplanes sp.
GAGAGCAGCTTCGACCCGCCGGCCTGCGCGATCGGGCCGGCCAGGACCACCAGACAGGGGTCGAGCACGGCGATCACCGCGGC
This sequence comes from Actinoplanes sp., assembly GCA_035687165.1. Lineage (GTDB taxonomy): Bacteria > Actinomycetota > Actinomycetes > Mycobacteriales > Micromonosporaceae > Actinoplanes. The sequence continues at coordinate 84 of DASRYP010000502.1, forward strand.
CAGGCCGATCAGGATGCGGTCGGCCAGCGCGATCAGGAAGTCGCCGCCGCTGGCCGGATCCGCCGCCGCGGCGTGGACCACCTCGCCCGGGGTGCTGCCGGGAACGCCGTTGTCCTGGGCCAGCTCGAGGATGGCGGCCCCGCCGAGCAGGTCCTGCAGATCGAGCTTGCGGTGCGGCGAGTCGGGCGAGTAGAGCGGCATGTAGCCGATCTCGCCGGCGCCCCCGCGCGCGCCGCGCATCAACGTCCCGGCCAGGTCGATGGCGAGGCCCAGACCCTCCTCGCCCAGCCAGAGCAGGGCGAACCCCTCGGCGTCGCGGCCCACGCCGCGCTGCCGCTCGGCGATCGCGGCCAGGTTCACGTCGTTGTCGACGCCGACCTCGGTGCCGAGCGCCGCAGCCAGCTGGGGCACCAGACCCGTACGCCCGAAGCCCGGCACGTCGACGTGCCGGATCCGCTCGGTGTGCGGGTCGTAGGAGCCGGCCACGCCGAACTGCACGTGGCGGATGCGCTCAGCCGGGACGCCGGACTCGTCGCGAAGTCGCCCGACCACGTCGACCAGCGCGGTCAGCGGGTCGGTGGTGAGGAAGTCGATGCGTGCCTCGACGCGTCCCCGCACCGCACCGGTGAGGTCGCAGAGCGCGGCGACCACTGAGGGCGTGCTGCTCGCGCCGATATCGCGCACCGAGACGGCGGCCGCGTACGCCGCGTCGGGGTTCGCGTTGTAGATCTCGGCGTTCGGTCCCGGCCGGCCACTGTTGTGCCCGACCACGTTGATCAGCCCCGCGTCGGTGAGCCGGCGGAGCGCCTCGGAGATCGTCGGAGTCGACAGCGCCGTGAGTTTGCGCAGGTCAGAACGCGTCAGCATGCCCGGGTCCAGCAGGTGAGCCAGGGCCGCGCTCTCGTTCATGGCGCGCAGCAGTTTGGACGAACCGGCCAGACGGGTCACGGCGGCTCCCGGGGAACGATTGGCAAACTGGCTAACAGTTAGCCGGGACGGTAAACGGGACGTCAACGGGTGTCAAGGGGCCGAATCTCAGCCTAGGGCAATTGATCGAAGGCTATTGATAAACCTTTTTAACTGTTCTAGCTTTCTCCTCATCGCGCGATCCACCCCCCATGAACCACCCTCTTCGAGGAGCCTCATGATCCGCGCAAGGAGAGTCCTCTACACCACTCTTGCGCTGGCCGTCCCCGTTGCCGCCCTCTCGTATGGGCTGCTTCCGGCCAGCGCCGCCACCGTCGGCCCGATCAAGGGTCTCGGCGGCAAATGTGTCGACGTGGCCGGCGCCAGCTCGGCCAACGGCGCCGCCGTCCAGCTCTACGACTGCAACAGCAGCGCCGCCCAGCAGTGGACCGTCGGCAACACCGACAACACCATCCGGGCGCTCGGCAAATGCCTCGACGTGACGGCCGCGTCGACCACCAACGGCGCCAAGATCCAGCTGTACGACTGCAACAGCACCGCCGCCCAGAAGTGGACCGTGTCCGGCAGTGCCTTGGTCAACACCGGCAGCGGCAAGTGCCTCGACGTGACCGACAACAGCTCGGCCAACGGCGCGCGCCTGCAGATCTGGACCTGTGCCGGGTCCACCAACCAGGCGTGGACCCTGCCCGGCGGCTCGACACCGACCACCCCGCCGACCACCCCGACGGGGGCGAACTTGGACAACCCGGCGAAGAAGGACGTAGCGATGCAGCTCGTCTCGGCAGCCGAGAACTCGTCCCTGGACTGGCGGGCCCAGTTCCGTTACATCGAAGACATCGGCGATGGCCGGGGCTACACGGCAGGCATCATCGGCTTCTGCTCAGGCACCGGCGACATGCTCGAACTCGTCGAGGCGTACACCAACTCGGTGCCCGGAAACGTGCTGGCCAAGTACCTTCCGGCGCTGCGCAACGTCAACGGCACGGCCTCACACGCCGGGCTCGACCCGAACTTCACCAACGACTGGCGCACGGCGGCGAACGACACACGCTTCCAAGCGGCCCAGGAGGCGGAGCGGGACCGGGTCTACTTCAACCCCTCCGTGCGGGACGGGAAGAACGACGGAATCAGGGCGCTGGGGCAGTTCGCGTACTACGACGCGGCGGTCATGCATGGGTATGAGGGAATGCGTCAGGTCCGCAGCCGGGCGCTGGCCCGGGCGAAGCCGCCGGCGCAGGGCGGGGACGAGCGGGCGTGGCTCAACGTTTTCTTGGATGAGCGGGTTGTCGAGATGAACAAGGAGGAGGCGCACTCGGACACGACCAGAGTCGACACTGCGCAACGCCGCTTCCTCAACAACAGCAACTTCGATCTGAATACGCCGTTGGACTTCGCTGTCTATGGCGAGAACTTCCATATCGGCTGAGCTTTCCGTCCGGGGATGAGGGCCGGGGTCGCCTGCTGGGCGGCTCCGGCCCTGCTCGCTGTTGTCGAGGCCGGGGCCTTCTCGCGCTGGGACGGGTGGGGTCCAGGGTGCGCACGCTGGGCGTACGGGGCTCGCGATTTGCGATGAGTGGACCGAAATGGAAGGGGGATCAGCGGTTCCAGGTCCAGGCGTAGGCGGTGTCTTCTACGGCTTGGGCTGTGTCGCACAGGTCCAGGGGGCGGAACGTGTCGACCATGACGGCCAGTTCGTCGAAGGCGGAGGCGCCCAGGGAACGTTCGGCGGCGCCGGGCTGGGGGCCGTGGGTGAAGCCGGCGGGGTGCAGGGAGATCGAGCCCTGTTCGATGCCGGAGCCGCGGCGGGCCTCGTAGTTGCCGCCCGTGTAGAACATCATCTCGTCCGAGTCGACGTTGTGGTGGTTGTAGGGGACGGGGATCGCCAGCGGGTGGTAATCGACCTTGCGGGGGACGAACGAGCAGACCACGAAGTTGGGGCCCGCGAACGTCTGGTGCACCGGCGGGGGCTGATGAACCCGGCCGGTGATCGGTTCGAAGTCGTGGATCGAAAACACCCACGGGTAGAGGCAGCCGTCCCAGCCGACCACGTCGAACGGGTGCTGGGCGTACACGTGCTTGGTCCACCCCGCACGATGCTTGACCAGCACCTCGACGTCGGTCTCGTCGACCAGCAGCGGTTCGGCGGGCGAACGCAGATCACGTTCGCAGTACGGCGCGTGTTCGAGGAACTGGCCCCGCACCGAGAGGTAGCGCTTCGGGGGGCCGATATGGCCGGTGGCCTCGATCGTGAGCATCCGGACCGGACCGTCCTGCGGCACGATCCGATGCACGACCGACGTCGGGATGATCACGTAGTCGCCGGGGCCGGCGGAAAGCGACCCGAACGACGTCTCGATGATCACCTGGCCGTCCTCGACGTACAGGCACTCGTCGCCGACCGCGTCGCGGTACAGGGGGGACGGGCGGTCGGCGAGCACGTAACCGATGCGGACGTCGTCGTTGGCGAGCAGCGTCCGGCGGCCCAGAACCGCGTCGGCCGGGCCCGCGTCGACCTTGTGGGTGCGCAGGTGGCGGGGCTTCAGCGGGAGGTTGGGCGAGCGGGTGAGGGGCGGCGCCTCGTGCGTCTCGGCGGAGACGATCGCGGTGGGCGCGTGCCGGTGATAGAGCAGCGACGAGTCGGACGAGAAGCCCTCCTGACCCATCAACTCCTCGGAGTAGAGCACGCCGTCCGGGCGCCGGAACTGAGTGTGCCGTTTGGGTGGCACCTCGCCGACGCTGCGGTAGTAAGGCATCGTTGCCTCCCACTTATTGCAACATTGCAAATCGTGTGACATATCGGACGTGGTTGTCCGCTTCTCGAAGCGTCTATTAGGTTCGGATTCGTGTCAACGCTGGTGCCTCCGCTCTACACCGGGCTGGTGGACGACGCGTGCCTGCTGCCGCCGAGCCCGACCGGCGTGGCCGACGCCGTCGCCAAGCACGCCGAGCACCGTGCGGGCTGGTTCGCTGGCCTGCTCGGTCCCCTCCTCGTGCCCGCGTCCCTGATCGGCGCCGGGCTGCGCGCCGATGACCTGCCGGTCGCCGTGGTCAGCGACGTCAGCCTCAGTGCCCTGCCGATCGCCGTGGAGAAGCTGCGGGCGGCTGGCGCGCGCGTGCTGCACCTCGAGGCCGCGGTGGCCCGCCGCGGCGAGGATCCCCAGCCCGGTCTCGCCGGGCTGCGCATGCTCGCCGAAGGCGACGAGGATCTTCTGGTGTACGCCGAGATCCCGCTGAGCTGGGGACTGCTGTCCGCCCTGGACGCGGTCGCCGCGGCGCGGGCCGAAGGGCTGCGACTGGCACCCAAGTTCCGCGTCGGTGGGCTGGCCGCCGAGCTCTTCCCGACCCCGGTCGAACTGGCCGCGGTGCTCTGCGCGTGCCGGGACCGGGAACTGCCGTTCCGGCTGGCCGCGGGCCTGCGCCACGCCATCCGGCACACCGACCCCGAGACCGGCTTCACCCACCACGGCTTCCTCAACGTGCTCACCGCGGCGCTCAGCGTGCACGACGGTGGGGAGGTGGCCGAGGTCGCCGAGGTGCTGGCCGCGACCCACCCGGTGCCGCTGGTCGAGGCGTGTCGCACCCGGCGGGGCGAGCCGCGACCGATGTTCACCGGCTTCGGGTCGGTCGGCGTCGTCGAGCCGCTCACCGAGCTGGTACGGCTGGGACTGATCAACGGAGGCTACGAGTGAGCGGCTTCGGGCCGGACAATCTGCCCTACGGCGTCTTCAGCCGGTCCCGCGGCGAGCGGCGTCTCGGCGTACGGCTGGGGTCGGCTGTCGTTGATCTGTCGGTCCTCGGCGGGTACCTGGCCGCGTCGTCGCTGCACCCGCTGATGGCCGCTGGTCGTCGGGAGTGGAGGGCGGCGCGCGAGGCCGTGGTCGCGCACGTGGCCTCAGGTCCGCCCCTGGTGCCGCTGCGGAACGTGACCCTGCACCTGCCGTTCGAAGTGGCCGACTACACCGATTTCTACTCGTCCGAGCAGCACGCCCGGAACGTCGCGGAGATCCTGCGCCCCGACTCGCCGGGGCTGCCGGCGCAGTGGAAGCACCTGCCGATCGGCTATCACGGCCGCTCGGCGACGGTGGTCGTCTCGGGCACTCCGATCCGGCGCCCGGCCGGTCAGCTGGCCGAGGGGGTCTTCGGACCGACCCGGCGGCTGGACGTGGAGGCCGAGGTCGGGTTCGTGGTGGGCCGGCCGGGGCGGCGGATCGCCACGACCGACTTCGCCGAGCACGTCTTCGGCATCACCCTGGTCAACGACTGGTCGGCCCGTGACCTGCAGGCCTGGGAATATCACCCGCTCGGCCCGTTCCTGGCCAAGTCGTTCGCGACCTCGGTGTCGCCCTGGGTGGTGCCGCTCGACGCGCTGGCCACCATCCCGGCGGTCGACCAGGATCCGCAACCGCTCGACTATCTGCGCCCGGCCGGTCCCGGCTTCGACCTGCGCCTGCGCGTCGAGTGGAACGACACCGAGGTCAGCCGCCCGCCGTTCGCCTCGATGTACTGGACCGCGGCCCAGCAGCTGGCCCACCTGACCAGCAACGGAGCTTCGGTACGCACAGGCGACCTCTATGCCTCCGGCACGGTCTCGGGGCCGGCCCGCGACCAGGCCGGCTCGTTCCTCGAGTTGACCCGCAACGGCGCCGACCCGGTCAAACTGGCCGACGGCACGCTGCGCGGCTATCTGGAAAACTTCGACCTCGTACGGATCGGGGGCACCGCGCGCTCGGCGTCCGGCACGGAGATCGCGCTGGGCTCGGTTTCCGGGACCGTTGTGCCCTGAATTCTGTCGTACGGTGTACCCGGGGGTGACGCTATGTCGACGGTCGTGGTGACCCGCCTGATCGACGCGCCGGTCGCGGCGGTGTGGCAGGTGTTCACCGATCTGAGCCGCCGCCGCGAGTGGCTGACCGCTGTCACCCGGGTCGAGGTCCGCAGCCACGGGCCGTTCGGCGCGGGCACGGTCTGGCGCGAGACCCGCGGCATGGTCGACGGCGGCGAGGTCACCGAGGAGTTCCGGGTCCGCGAGTGCGAGGCGCCTGAGAAGTTCGTGGTCACCTCGCCCGGCATCGGGGCCGACTACCGCATGTCCTATTCGTTCGTGCCGGTCCTGTCGGGCCGGCACCGCGGCGGCACGATGGTGACCGTGGTGCAGGACGGCACGCCGACGGCGCCGGCCGGCCGCATCCTCGCGCTGATCTTCGGGGGCCTGGCCGCCGAGACCGCCGAGGGTGCCCTGCGCCGTGACCTCGACGATCTGG
>DASRYP010000503.1:0-3063 GCA_035687165.1 Actinoplanes sp.
CGCGGCATCCCGGTGCAGTGCGAGATGGGGGGACAGAACGCCGCCATCGTGCTGCCGGATGCCGACCAGGACGCGGCCGCGGCGGCGATCGCGGCGGCCGCGATGGGGTACGCCGGACAGAAGTGCACCGCCACCAGCCGGGTGATCGTGGTCGGCGACCCCACGCCCTTCGCCGAACGGCTGGCCGCCGCCGTCGAGGCACTGCCGGTCGGCGACCCCGCGGATCCGGCGACGGTAGTCGGCCCGCTCATCGAGTCGCGGCCGCGCGAGGCGATCCGGGCGGCGGTGCGGCGCGCTAGTGCGGGCGGTGCCCGGGTGCTGACCGGTGCCCGGCAGCCCAGCGGCGACGGGTGGTTCCAGGCGCCGACCGTGCTGACGAACGTGCCGCCCGGCGACGACCTGCGGAGCGAGGAGTATTTCGGGCCGGTCTGTGTGGTCCTGCCCGTGGAGTCGGCCGCGGCCGCGGTGCGGGTGGCCAACGAGGTGCGGCACGGGCTGGTCGCGGCCGTCTACACCCGGAGTCTCGGGCCGGCGCTGACCCTGTCGAACGAGCTGGACGTCGGGATGGTGAAGGTCAACGCCCCGACCACGGGCGTGGACTTCCATGCGCCGTTCGGCGGCGAGAAGGAGTCGAGTTACGGCCCACGCGAACAGGGCACCGCGGCCCGCGACTTCTACACCCGGACGGTCACGGTCACGCTGACCCCGTGAGGAAAGCGTGGCCGCCCCGTGGCCGTCGGACTTGATCTCACCGCCGACGGGGCAGCGGATACCCCGGTAGCGCGAGCGTCCGCCCCGGGACTACTCCGTGCCGTCCGCCGGCAGGCGTTCCGGCAGCCCGAGCCGCGGGAACTGGTCGTCGTGGAACGTGACGATCTCAGCAATCGCCCCGCCGGTGACGCGCAGCACGTCGATCGTCAGCGGCAGGTAGGCGCCCTCCCGCTTGCGCCAGTGGTAGAAGGCGACGGCGGGCTGCCGGTTTACCGAGGTGGAGACGGCGCGCAGGTGCTTCATGCCCTCGAAGCCGCTCTCGATCCAGTAGTTCACCACCGCGTCGCGGCCGACGTACCGGCCCGGGGTGGGCGGCATCGAGGTGCGCACGTCGTCCCGGAGCATCGAGGCGAGCGTCGGGACGTCCGTGGCCACGCTGGCGTCGGTGAAGCGCCGCACCAGCTCGCGGGTCCCGGCGTCCTCCTCGCCGCCGGTTGGCCAGCAGGTCCAGGCAGGCGTTGGTGGCGATCCGGTACAGCCAGGCTCGGAACGTCGACCGCCCGGCGAAGGTCTCCCGCCGCACGTCATCCTTCCGCCTCGTCGTCCCTGACGTAGGTATGACGGGCGCGGCCGCGACAACTCATCACCGGTACCGGTCGGGCCGCGCCGTTGAGGTCGAAGGTGACGGGGCGGCCGGTTTCCGGTGTAATCAGGGCATGCCACACGCATCGTCGTTGACTGATCTGATCAACAGGTACCTACCACCGGCCACCGAAGCGTGCCCGACCTTCACCGAGAACTCCCACTTCGAGCCGATCATCGACGGCGTCACCTACTTCACCGAGCTGGCCGAGCACATGGACGCCCTCGGACCCGGCGACGCCGTCTACATCGCTAGCTACCAGGCCGATCCGCAGCTCGACCTGACCGGGCTCATCGCCGGCGAGACCGGCTACCGGCCGTTCACCGACGTGCTCGCGGAGAAAGCCGCGGGCGGCACCGACGTACGGATCGTGCTGAGCGCGGCCGAGTTCTCCGGTGGCGTGCCGTGGCTGCCGGTCGGGCCGTTCCGGGCGAACACCCTCGCCGCGCGGGTGATCCGGGCCTGGAAGCCGTCGACCCACGAGGTCTCGACGCCACCGTTGGAGAATCGGGTGCTGCTCGACTGGTCCGGCCCGGTGCTGGGCTCCAACCACCAGAAACTCGTGGTCTTCTGCCACAGTGGCGTCCTCACCGCGTACGTCGGCGGTCTCGATCTGTCGCCCAGCCGTTTCGACCACTCACCGCACCGTCGGCTGAAGCTCGGCGAACAGCGGTGGGGCTGGCACGACGCGGCCGCGCGCCTGCGGGGACCGGCGGCCGCACGGGTCCGGGAGACGTTCCAGTTCCGCTGGCAGAACACCGCCGCCCTGCCGCCGCGCTACATCGCGAAGAACCTGCCACCGGAGTATTTCCACCTGCCCAGCGGCGGCCCGACAGTGATCAACCCACCGGATCCGCCGCGCGACCTGCCGCCGGTGCCGGAACAGCCGGCGCAACCCGCCGAAGGGACCGCGGTGCAGGTGGTGCGCTCCTACCGGCCGTGGCGGCTCTACCGGCACCGCGGACTGCGCCGGATGCGCCCGGCGAACGTCGTGCGGGCCGGCATCCAGGAGATCTACCACTCGATTACCGCAGCGATCGGCGCGGCCGAACGCTATATCTACCTCGAGGACCAGTACTTCCACGAGTCCCCCGGCGGCGACCCCCGCTTCCAGCTCTACGGCCCGCTGCGCGCCGCTGCCCGCCGTGGCGTCAAAATCATCCTGATCGGTTCCGGACGGCGTGATCCGGCCGACGGCGGCGACAGCACCGTCCACCCGGTCATCACCCACGACCTGCGGTGGCGGGTGCTGGCCCGGCTGCCGCTCGCCGCGCGCCGCAACGTGGTCATGTACCGCATCGACAACCTGACCGTCCACACCAAGCTGATGCTCGTTGACGACGTGTTCGCCAGCATCGGCTCGGCCAACTTCTTCAGCCGCTCAATGGTCGGCACCGACAGCGAGATCACGTCCACCTTCGTCACGACCGGCCCGCTGGTCCGCGACCTGCGCGTCAAACTGTGGGCCGAACACCTACGCACCCCCGTGGACGACCAGCTCACCCCAGCCATGTTCGACCTCGATACCGCCCTGGGCATCTGGCGCCGGGAGTGGCTGCCGGCCGGCCACCCACCGGAAACCTGGCGTCAGGCAGGCCTGCCGGCCGGCTTCGCCCCGGCCGAGTGGGCACTGACTCCCGCCCGTTTCTCCTCCGCAGTGTTGCGCCGCGAGAAGAAAGGACGCTAGGCCGGACCCCCGCCAGGGCCTA
>DASRYP010000504.1:0-8268 GCA_035687165.1 Actinoplanes sp.
AGTCCCGCACAAACGTCGGCGCCTGCAGCGTGTGCTGCACCAGGTGCTCGAAGAGCTCCTCGACGAGCTTACCCGGACCCCACGTCGGATCGACGGAAAGGTCATGCTTTTCGGCATAACGCAGCAGTTGCGTGATATCGGTGGACGGGGTGACTTCTTCGCCCAGCGCGTCGGACAGCGAACCATAGAGCGTAACCGACGCCCACTCGCCGCCCAGATCCAACTCGGTGCCGTCGAAGTGCGTCACGATGGGTGATCCGCCGACCGCGACGGCGGCTTCCTGAATCCACTCCCGCACCTGCTGCTGCATGACGTTGTAGTCCGCGTACGCCTGGTAGGCCTCGAGCATCGCGAACTCCGGCGAGTGGGTCGAGTCCATACCCTCATTGCGGAAGTTGCGGTTGATCTCGAAGACGCGATCGATGCCGCCCACGACGGCGCGCTTCAAAAAGAGTTCCGGCGCGATCCGCAGATAGAGATCGGTGTCGAGCGCGTTGCTGTGCGTCACAAACGGCCGGGCCGTCGCGCCGCCGTGCAGCAACTGCAACATTGGCGTTTCGACCTCGAGATAATTGCGGCGGAAGAGCGACTCGCGCAGACTGCGTACGACGGTTGCCCGCCGGCGTACGGTGTCACGCGCCTGCGGACGGACGATCAGATCGACATAACGCTGACGAACTCGGGTCTCTTCGGAAAGCGGCTTGTGCGCCACCGGGAGCGGCCGCAGCGACTTGGCGCTCATCGCCCACGAGTCGGCGAGCACCGAGAGCTCACCGCGGCGGCTCGAGATCACCTCGCCGGTGACCGAGACCAGGTCACCGAGGTCGACGAGCTGCTTCCAGTCGGCCAGCCGTTCCTCGCCGACCTTGGCCAGCGAGAGCATGGCCTGCAACTCGGTCCCGTCCCCGTCGCGCAGCGTGGCGAAGCAGAGCTTGCCACCGTTGCGCACGAAAATGACCCGGCCGGTGATCGACACCTCGTCGCCGGTGGCCGTGTCGATGGGCAGCTCGGCGTACTGCTCGCGGACCTGCTTCAGCGACACCGTCCGAGGAACTGTCACCGGGTAGGGGGACACCCCTTCGGCGAGCATGCGGTCCCGCTTCGACCGGCGGACCCGCATCTGCTCGGGAAGGTCCTCGGCGGGATCTGGTGCGGCCACGTTCTGCTCGGTCACGGCACGACTCTCTTTTGCGGCTGGTAATTGGCCCTGAAAGCCTACTCAGGGCCAGGCCACGCCGAAAAACCGATTACGAGCTGACGTTGCGCTCGTAGACCATGCGGAGGCCGATCAGGGTGATCATCGGCTCGTGCACGGTGATCGTCTTGCACTCGTCCTTGACCAGCCAGGCGAGCCCGCCGGTGGCGATGACGGCCTTGACCGGGCCGATCTCCTCGATCATCCGCGAGACGATCCCGTCGACCTGGCCCGCGAAGCCGAAATACATGCCGGACTGAAGGCACTCGACGGTGTTCTTGCCGATCACCGACTTCGGCTTGGCCGGCTCGACCTTGCGCAACTGGGCGGCCCGGGCCGCGAGCGCGTCGAAGGAGATCTCGATGCCGGGGGCGAAGGCGCCGCCGAGGAACTCGCCCTTCGCACTGATCACGTCGAAGTTGGTGGTGGTGCCGAAGTCGACCACGATCGACGGACCGCCGTAGAGCGCGTGCGCCGCGAGCGTGTTGACGACCCGGTCGGCGCCGACCTCCTTGGGGTTGTCGATGGCGAGCTGGACGCCGGTCTTGACGCCGGGCTCGACGATCACGTTGGGCAGGTCGCCGTAGTAGCGCGCCAGCATGGTGCGCAGGCTGCGCAGTGCGGCCGGCACGGTCGAGCACGCCGCGACCCCGGTGACCTCGACGGCGTCCCCGGCCAGCAGCCCACGGAACATCAGACCGAGCTCGTCGGCCGTGGACCGGGCGTCGGTCTTGATCCGCCAGTTGTGCACGAGCTTGTCACCGTCGAAGGTCGCCAGCACCGTGTTGGTGTTACCGATATCGATACAAAGCAGCACGGTAACCCCTCAATGTCGGACGCGGGAGGTCCGCGTCCTTCTATGGTTCCAGCCCGCAAAGCTAGCGCGGGCGCAGGTCCATAGCGATGTCGAGGATCGGCGACGAGTGCGTGAGGCCGCCCACGGAGAGGTAATCGACACCGGTCGCGGCGTACTCCGCCACGTTTTCCAGGCGCAGGTTGCCGGTGGCCTCGAGCTGGGCCCGGTCGCCGACCTCGGCCACCACCTCGCGCAGCAGGCGGGGCGCCATGTTGTCGCAGAGCAGGAACGTGGCGCCGGCCTCGACCGCCTCCACTGCCTCGGCCACGGTGGTGACCTCGACCTGGACGGGAACGTCGGGAGACTTCTCGCGGACCAGCCGGAAGGCGGCCGTGATGCTGCCCGCGGCCAGCTTGTGGTTGTCCTTGATCATCGCGACGTCGTAGAGGCCCATGCGTTTGTTGGTGCCGCCGCCCACGCGGACGGCGTACTTCTCCAGGTAGCGCAGGCCGGGCGTGGTCTTGCGGGTGTCGAGCACCGTCGCCTTGGTGCCGGCCAGGGCGTCGGCCCAGCGACGCGTGTGGGTGGCCACCCCGGACATGCGGCTGAGCAGGTTGAGAGCCGTACGTTCGGCGGTGAGCAGGGCGCGGGTCGGGCCGGTGATGACAGCCAGCACGTCGCCGCGGCTCACCCGGTCGCCCTCACCCACCCGCTGGTCAAAGGTGTCCGTGCGGCCGGAGGTGTCGTTGAAGACCACGGCCGCGACCGGCAGTCCGGCCACCACGCCGTCGGCCCGGGCCACCAGCTCGGCCGTGTCGACCTGCTCGGCCGGAATGGTCGCCTCACTGGTCACGTCGTGCGGCGGCGAGCCTAGATCCTCGGCCAGCGCGGTGCGGACGATCAGTTCCACCTCGGCGACGTCGAGCTCGTTCATGGATTCCCCCTGTGGTCAAGCCATCTCTTGGAACGACTGGGTCAGCCGGGCCTTGCGGTCGAGGGTGTGCAGCAGGTGGCCACGCCACTCGTCCTCAGCGACCGGGAAGTCCTCGCGCCAGTGGCATCCGCGCGTCTCGCGGCGGGTGCGCGCCGCCGCGACCAGCACCGTCGCGACCGTGAGCAGGTTCGTCGCCTCCCAGGCGGCGTTGCGAGGGGTGTCGCGCTGCTCAGCCAGACGGGCGAGTTCCTTGGCCGTGCCGGCCAGCGAGTCGGCCGAGCGCAGCACGCCGGCCCCGCGGGTCATCGTGCGCTGCAGCTCGCCGCGGATGGCGGGAGCGACGACCCAGCCCCGCTCAGCGGTGGCCGGCGCGGGCTCGGCCTGCGGCGGCAGGTCGCGGGCGATGTCGTCGGCGATGCGCCGCGCGAAGACCAGGCCCTCGAGCAGGGAATTGCTGGCCAGGCGGTTGGCGCCGTGCACGCCCGTGCAGGCGACCTCACCGCAGGCATAGAGACCGGGAATACTCGTCCGCCCGTGCAGGTCGGTGCGGACGCCACCGGACGCGTAGTGGGCGGCGGGGGCGACCGGGATGAGCTCGGTGGCCGGGTCGACGCCGGCCGCGCGGGTGGAGGCCACGATGGTCGGAAAACGCTGCTCGAGGAAGTCGTTGCCGAGGTGGCGGGCGTCGAGGTAGACGTGGTCGGCGCCGGTCGCCCGCAGCACCCGGTGGATGCCCTTGGCCACCACGTCGCGCGGGGCCAGCTCGGCCAGCTCGTGCTGCCCGACCATGAAACGCTTGCCGGTCTCGTCGACCAGGTGAGCACCCTCGCCGCGCAGCGCCTCGGAGATCAGCGGCCGCTGCACCGAGGTGACGCCGCCGGTGACGAACGACGTGGGGTGGAACTGTACGAACTCGACGTCGGTGACCAGGGCACCGGCCCGCAGCGCCAGGGCGACGCCGTCACCGGTGGAGACCGACGGGTTGGTGGTGGAGGCGTAGATCTGGCCCATGCCACCGGTGGCCAGCACGACCGCGCGGGCCAGGATCGCGCCCACCCCGTCCTCGCTGCCCTCGCCGAGGACGTGCAGGGTGAGCCCGCAGGCCCGGCCGTCAGGGGCGCGCAGCAGGTCGAGCACGAGCGCGTGCTCGACCAGGCGGATCCACGGGTCGTGGCGGACCGCCTGGTGCAGAGCGCGCTGCACCTCGGCGCCGGTCGCGTCGCCGCCCGCGTGCACGATGCGGTCGGCGCGGTGGCCGCCCTCGCGGGTCAGCATGAGCGAGCCGTCGGCGTTGCGGTCGAAGGCGGCGCCCAGCCGGATCAGCTCGCGGACGCGGGTCGGACCCTCCTCGACCAGCACGCGCACGGCGGCCGGGTCGCAGAGGCCGACCCCGGCGATCTCGGTGTCGTTGGCGTGGGCGGCCGGGGTGTCGAGCGGGTCGAGCACCGCGGCGATGCCGCCCTGAGCCCACCGGGTCGAGCCGTCGTCGATATTGACCTTGGTGACGACGGTGACGTGCAGGCCCTGCTCGCGAAGGTGCAGCGCCGAGGTCAGCCCGGCCACGCCGGACCCCACCACGAGCACGTCGGTGGTCTCGCTCCACCCCGGGTCGGCGGCGGCGAGCCGGCGCGGCTGTTCCGGAAGGTCGGCGACAAACATCCGCTCAGTACACTCCGCCGGTACGACACTTCGGCGTCGGGGTCGGGCATTCGTGGTCACCGTTACTTGTATTGGACCGGAAGGCTCTTGACGCCCTTCCCCTTGAGCGTCGACGTGAGTTCCACGCCGTCCAGCCACAGGTAACAGCGCACGCCACGATCGCCCTGAGCCCACACATCGGCGCCGCCGGGGAGCGAGACCACGCCCGTACGGTATTGAAGGTCGTCGTCCCTCGGTACGCCCACGTAACCGGCGATCAGGTCGCGGCACCCGTCGTGGAACTTCGCCCAGGTCGAGTCCTTCTCGGGGTAGTCGAGGCCCTGGGCGTACCAGACCCCGACGAACTCGCCGTTGTGCTCGGCGGTGCAACTCACCACGGGCATGGTGGCGATCGAGCCGGTGCCGTCGAGCTGGATGGCGTAGCAGGCGAGCTGCACGTCGGAGGGGCCGGCGGCGAGCGTGTCGCGCAGGCTGCCCGCACGCTGGACCAGGCCGCCGTCGTCCTCGACCGAGTTCAGCTCGAGCACCTCGCAGCGGAACCAGCGAGCGCCACCGCTCCAGGCCGCCTCGGTGGGCCGGGTGACCCCGATCCACAGGCGGGCGTCACGCCACGGTCCGCCGAGGAAGGTGGTCGTCTTCCGGTCACAGACCGAGTACGCGGCCCGGCCCCCGGCGGAACTGTCGGCCGGGGGCACGTCGGCGTCCGCGGCCGGCGACTCGTACGCCCCGACGTACACGGTCTCGGTTCGGTGCTTCGCCGCGCAGTCGACCTCTTCGTAGGCGCCGCGCGGGCCGACCGGGTTGAAGGTGGCGTTGTGGCAGGCACCGGTGTTCGGCTCGAAGCCGGTCGCCGCCGCCATCGCGGCCCAGCCGTTGGTCAGGTCGCCGTCCACGCCGCCCGGCCGGCCGCAGCCCGCGACGAGCAGGACCGTACCCAGGACGACGATGATCCCGAGCCGGTGTCGCATGAGACTGAGCCTTCCCCGCACGCCGCCGATGTCCGGTTTCCGATCATATGGTGATCGAAACATGATCGACGGCGTTTGCGGAATCGTCAGCCGTTCAGGCGTCCCCCCGTACCAACTCGCCAGGCATTCCGTCGGCCGCCGCGGCCGGGTCCGAGCCCAGCTCAACGATCTTGTTGGCGGCGTCGACGTGGACGACGCGCGGCTGGTAGACGCGCACCTCGGATTCGTCCATCTGCCCGTACGAGATAAGAATGACCAGGTCACCGGGGTGCACGAGGTGAGCTGCGGCGCCGTTGACGCCGATCACGCCGCTGCCTCGCTCGCCCGGGATGACGTACGTCTCGAGGCGGGCGCCGTTGGTCACGTCGACGATCGCCACCTGCTCGCCGGGGATCAGGTCGGCCGCCTCGAGCAGATCGAGGTCGACCGTCACCGAACCCACGTAGTGCAGGTCGGCCTGGGTCACGGTCGCCCGGTGGATCTTGGACTTGAGCATCGTGCGAAACATCAGGCGGCCTTTTCCAGAGTCATCGGCAGGTTGTCTATCAGGCGGGTGGCACCGACCCGGGCGGCGACCAGCAGGCGAGCCGGGCCGCACTCGGGCGCGGCGCCGAGGTCCGGCCCGGTGATCGCGAGGTAGTCGACCCGTACGCCCGGCTCGTCGGTCAGGATCTTGCCCGCGCCGGCCAGGGCGGTGTCGGCGTCGGTGTGCGTCACGCCCTCGCGCAGCGCCTGGGAGAGCGCGAGCGCGGCCCGCCGCTCGTCCGCCGAGAGGTAGCGGTTGCGGCTCGACAGGGCCAGGCCGTCCGGCTCGCGCACGGTCGGCACGCCCACGATCTCGACGCCGAGCTCGAGGTCGTACGCCATCCGGCGGATCAGCGCGAGCTGCTGGAAGTCCTTCTCGCCGAAGAAAGCCACATCGGCGCGGGTCAGCCTGAGCATTTTCTGCACCACGGTGAGCATCCCGGCGAAGTGGCCCGGACGGCTGGCGCCCTCGAGAATCTCGCCCAGCGGACCGGCGTTCATCGTGATCGACGGCGCCCCGCCGGGGTAGACCTCGTCGCGGCTCGGCGCGAAGACCACGTCGACACCCTCGGCCCGGCACGCCTCGACGTCGGCCTCCAGCGTGCGCGGGTATTTGTCGAAGTCCTCGTTCGGCCCGAACTGCAGCGGGTTCACAAAGATCGTGACGACCACGAAGGCGGACCGCTGCCGGGCCGCGCGCATGAGCTGCCGGTGCCCCTCGTGCAGGGCGCCCATCGTCATCACGACGGCGATCTCACCGTTCGCGGCGGCGACGTCCTCGGCGAGCTCGGTGCGGGCATGGATCACGTACGTCATGCGGGGCTCCCCACCGCGGCACGGGACAGGACGTCGAGCAGGAGGGCGGCGTCCTGGGGGCGCAGGCGGCCGGCCGCGACGGCACGGTCGGCGGTGCGGCAGGCCAGAGCGAGGTAGGCCGGGCGGGCCTCGGCCGGGATGCGGTCGAGATGCTTGCCGACGGTGCCGGCGTCACCCCGGGCGACCGGGCCGGTCAGGGCAGAGTCGCCGAGCCGCAGCGCGTTGTCGAGCGCCGCGTGCAGCAGCGGCGAGAGGACGCGGGACGGCTCCTCGATGCCGGCCGCACGCAGCAGGTCGGCCGCCTCGTTCACGAGCGTGACCAGGTGGTTCGCGCCGTGGGCGAGGGCCGCGTGATAGACCGGCCGGGCGTCCTCGGCGACCCACTCGGGCACGCCGCCGAGGTCGGCGACGAGCCGGGCGGCGAAGGGGCGATCGGTGGTGGTGACGCCCCAGGCGATGCCGGGGAGCCGGCCGAGGTCGGTCTCGGCGCCGGTGAAGGTCATGGCCGGGTGCAGGGCCAGGCCCTCGACGTCCTGAAACACGGCGAGGCCATGAGCGCCTGAGGTGTGGGCCACGAGTTGGCCCCGCTGGAGAGCCCCCGTGGTGGCCAGGCCGGCGATGACACCAGCCAGGGCGTCGTCGGGCACGGCGAGAAGCAGGAGGTCGTCGGCGGCGCGGGCGACCTCGTCGGCGGGGAGGATGGCGGCGTCAGGCAGCAGCCGGGCAGCCCGGTCACGGGAGGCGGCGGAGACCGCGGCTGCGGCGACCACGCGATGGCCGGCGGCGTTCAGCGCGGCGCCCAGCACGGCGCCGACCCGGCCGGCGCCGATGACACCGACGCTGAGCGGAAACGCCCTGGCTCGGGCACGCGACGATACGCTCATATCAAAGATCCAGTCCTCGGAAGGGGTACCGGTCGAGGGCAATTATGCGCCGTCGAAACCGGCGCGTGACAAGACCATGTGAACAAGCCCATGACCGCTCAACCTTGTCCACAGGCCCGCCTCGGTCGCCCCCGGAACGCCTAGGGTTACGGGGGTGAAAGCCGGGTGGCGCGCTGCGATGGAGAACGGGCTCTACGGGCCCGGTGGCTTCTTCGTGAGCGACAGCTCCGGGCCGGCCGATCACTTCCGCACCAGCGTGCACGCGTCGCCACTCTTCGCGGGGGCGCTGGCGCGGCTGATCGAGCGGGTCGATGCCGCCCTCGGCCGTCCCGAGGTGCTCGACGTCGTCGATGTGGGGTCCGGTCGCGGCGAGCTGCTGACCGCGTTGCGGCCGCTGCTGCCCGAGCGCGCGCGGCTCACCGGGGTGGAACTGGCCGCTCGGCCGGCCGGGCTGGCCGCCGAGATCGCGTGGCGGCCGGAGGTTCCGGCCG
>DASRYP010000505.1:0-2573 GCA_035687165.1 Actinoplanes sp.
TGAAGCTGGAGTTGACGGGGCGGGATGTCGTCGCGCTGGAGGGTCGAACGGAGGGCTGGATCGCTGCCCTGCAACTGGCCGCGCTCTCGATCCAAGGCCGCGACGATCCCGCCGACTTCATCGCCGGGTTTGCCGGCGACGATCGGTACATCGTTGACTATCTGGCCGACGAGGTCTTGCACCGTCAACCCGAACATGTCCGCCAGTTCCTACTGCAGACCTCGATCCTGGGTCGGCTGACTGGCCCTCTCTGCGATGCCGTTACTGGTCACGAGGGCGGCACGGCGATGCTGGAGGCGCTCGATCGCGGGAACCTCTTCCTCGTCCCGCTCGATGACCGCCGGCGCTGGTATCGCTACCACCAGCTCTTTGCCGACGTGCTGCGCACGCGCCTCGTCGATGCGCACCCAGCGTCGGTGCCCGACCTGCACCGTCGTGCCAGCGACTGGTACGAACACAACGGTGACCGCTCCGAGGCAATCCGGCACGCACTGGCGGGCGAGGACTTCGACCGAGCCGCCAGCCTGATCGAGTTGGCGGTGCCGGCGCTGCGGCAGGGTCATCAGGAGGTGACGGCGCTCCAGTGGCTTAGGGCGCTACCGGATGAGGTCATCGGGCGAAGACCGGTCCTGAGCGTCGCCTACGCCTGGGCGCTGTTGTCCATCGGCGAGCTCGAGGACGTCGAGCGCCGTCTGGGAGACGGCGAGCGCTGGCTC
Organism: Actinoplanes sp.; assembly: GCA_035687165.1. Taxonomy (GTDB): domain Bacteria; phylum Actinomycetota; class Actinomycetes; order Mycobacteriales; family Micromonosporaceae; genus Actinoplanes. The sequence continues at coordinate 717 of DASRYP010000505.1, forward strand.
ACGGCGCCCCACGGTGTGCCAGATGAAGCCGGAGCCGGGCGGCCGGAGATGGTTGTCGTAGACCGGCGCGAGTTCAGCCTCCTGGCTGCGCTGATCGCGGTCTACCGAGCCGTGCTTGCCCAGATCCGAGGCGACGTCGCGACGACCGTCCGGCACGCTCGCGAGGCACTGAATCTGGCTCCCGAGGACGACGATCTCCTCCGCGGGGCAGCAGAGGCGCTCTTGGGATTGGCCACATGGGCGAGCGGGGACCTCGAGACCGCGCATCGAATCTACGGCGCTGGGATGGCGCGGGTGCAGCGGTCTGGCAGCCTCTCTGATGCGCTCGGTGCTGCGATCGCCCTGGCGGACATCCGGATCACCCAGGGACGGCTGCGTGACGCGATCCGGACGTACGAGCAGGCATTGCAGCTGTCGGCGGAGCATGGCGAGCCAGTCCTGCGGGCCACGGCGGACATGTACGTGGGACTGAGCGACCTCGCCCGTGAGCAGGGCGACCTCCAGGCCGCCACACGGCATCTCCAGGCGAGCAAGGACCTGGGCGAGCATATGGGCTACCCGCAGAACCGCTATCGGCTGCATGTCGTGACGGCCCGCATCCGGCAGGCTGAAGGGGACCTCGATGGCGCGCTCGATGCAATCCACGAGGCACAGCGCCTGTACATGCCGGACTTCATCCCGGACGTCCGTCCCTTGCCGGCGCAAGAGGCACGAATCCTGCTCAGGCAGGGGCGGTTGGCCGAAGCGAATGCGTGGGCTCGGGCGCGAGGCCTGTCGCCTCACGACGACCTGACGTATCTGCGCGAGTTCGAGCACGTCACGCTTGCGAGGGTGCTCCTGGCCCAATCCACGCTGGACCCTTCGGACGGGTCTGCCCGTGACGCCTTCGCGCTACTGGGTCGCCTGCTGCGAGCAGCGGAGGACGGTCAGCGGACGGGCAATGTCATCGAAATCCTTGTCCTGCTGGCGCTTGCCCACCAGGTGCGAGGCGACATGCCTGCCGCTCTTGCCGCCCTCGGACGTGCCCTGGCGCTCGGCGAACCGGAAGGCTATGTTCGCGTCTTCCTCGATGAGGGCCCACCCATGGCGGCCCTGCTGCAGGACGCCGCGAACCGGGGAATCGCCCCGGACTACGTTCGTCACCTGCTGGCCGACTTCGGCCATGCCCACGACCGAACGCCGATCAAACAGCCTCTGGTTGAGCCGCTGAGCGAGCGTGAGCTTGACGTGCTTCGGCTGCTTGCAACCGATCTGGCCGGACCGGAGATCGCCCGTGAGCTCGTGGTGTCGCTGAGCACGGTGCGGAGTCACACCAAGGCCATCTACGCCAAGCTCGGGGCGAACAACCGCCGGTCCGCCGTGACCCGGGCCGAGGAACTCGACCTCCTGTCGCGAGCCCGCAACCGACCGTAGCCCAGGCGCGAAGCCCCGGTCGGCCGCCGCAAGTCGCCTCGCGGCTCGATCGAAGATTCATCACGTCAAATCCCCACATGTGGGGATGCTCGCTCCCCACGTCCGCTCCGATGCTCGGGACCACGCCGGCAGACAGATCGCAGGACCGGCGGAAGGGAGCAGATGAGCGGAACGACACGCATCGACGGTGACCGTCACGAGGACGGCCGCTACGAGATTCGCCTCAAGGGACACCTGGATGGCCGATGGGCTGCCTGGTTTGACGGCCTGAGCCTCAGCCACGAGAGCGAGGGCGTCACCGTCATCCGTGGCGGCGTACCCGATCAGGCGGCGCTCCATGGCCTGCTCCAGAAGGTGCGCGACACCGGACTACCACTGGTCTCGGTGACGCACGTCGACGCCGACCCGACCGGGACGCCCGGCACCGAGCCTTGATAGCCCAAT
>DASRYP010000506.1:0-5316 GCA_035687165.1 Actinoplanes sp.
CCGCCCGAGTCCCGGCCGCGTGAGAGCGCGCTCCCGGGTCGTCGCCGAGTCCGACGGGCGTGGCTGCACCCGACTCGCCGTGCTGCTCAGCGAGTCGCCGTTGCTGCTGCGCCGTACGGGCATCGGCTCGGGCACCGGCTTGACCGTCCATGTGGTGGGCGGCGGCGCCGGTCCGCTGCGCGGCGACGACCTGCGCCTCGACATCGAGGTCGGCCCCGGCGCGGAACTCGAGATCCGCAGCGTGGCCGCCCAACTCGCCCTGCCCGGCCGCGCCCACCTGCCGCAATCCCGCCTCGAGATCCACGCGACGGTCGCCCCCGGCGCGAGCCTGCGCTGGCTGCCCGAGCCCCTGATCGCCGCGGCCGGCTGCGACCACCTGACCGTCACCCGCGTCGAGGTGGCCGACGGCGGTTCCCTGTTCTGGCGCGACGACCTGGTCTGCGGCCGCCACGGCGAGGACTCGGGCGACGTCCGCACCGACACCACCATCCGGTACGCCGGAAGCACGCTCTACCGCCACGAACTCTCCGTCGGCCCGAACGCCCCCGGCTGGTCAGGCGCCGCGGTGCTCGGCGGCGGCCGCGCGATCGGCACAGTGATCGCCGCCCCCGCTTCCTTGCTGCCCCCGGCAACCTCCGGCCCGGCCGACTACGCCGTCATGCCCCTGGCCGGCCCGGGTGCCTTGGCCACGGCCGTCGCCGCCGATATCCGCCCGATCCGCGCAGCCCTCGACCCGCTCAGCCTTCCCACCCCGGCCGCTCTCCGCACCGGCTGAAGAGCCGTCGTGCTCGGCCCCACCCCGAACGCCGCCGACGCTCTCGCGCGGCCGAGTCGCCCACCCGACCCGCACCTCGAACACCCCGCACCTCGAACACCCCGCGCCTCGGACCTCGAGCTCTGAGGAACGAGACGAGGGCGGCACGGTGGCCGCCCTCGTTCGGGTGAGTGTTGCTTCGCTGGGTCGTCCGGGACTACGCCGCTACTGCGATCGGTACGCCGTGGGCGTCGGTGATGGCCAGCCTCGTGTGCAGGTTGCCTTGTTGGGCCACGCGGGCGAAATACTCGGTCCGGCGGCGTTGCAGGCAGCCTTTTCGGGTCCGCGGACCACCCGCGGCCACCGTCAGCAGTTCCGGGGCCAGCGTGCTGTTCAGGCCCTCGCGCAGCAGTTGCAGCGCTTCCGTGCGCAGCTGGGAGATGCGCGACTCGGTGACGCCCAGGCGGGCCGCCACGTCGCTCAGGGGCTGTTCCTGCAGGAACGACTCGGTGACCACCTGGCGCAGCCGTTCGGGCAGTGCCTGGATCGCCTGGTGCAGGTAGCCGAGGCGTTCCCGCTTGATCAGCAGGTCTTCCGGTCCCTCCGACATCTCCGGCACCATTTCCTCGGCCGCGCCGGTCGGGAAGCCCTGCAGGCTGAGCAGGGCCGCCTTCTGCACGTCGTCCTCGACCGTGGCCAGTTCCGCGATGCCGATGCCGAGCAGTTCGGCCACTTCGGCGTCGGTCGGTGTGCGACCCAGGCCGGCGGTGAGCTCCTGGCGGGCCGCGGCGCTGCGGCGGGCCCGGGCCCGCACCGATCGGCTCGCCCAGTCCTGTCCGCGCAGCTCGTCGAGGAGCGCGCCGCGGATGCGGACCGCGGCGAAGCGGTGGAACGGGATGCCGCGGCTCACGTCGAAGGAGCGGGCCGCCCCGAGCAGGGCGGCGAACCCGGCCGAGGACAGGTCGTCCGAGTGGACGTGGCCGGGGACACGATTCAGCAGTTCCCGGACCAGGTGGCCAACCATCGGCATGTGTTCGCGGACCAGGTCCTCGATGTCCCGAGCGGAGGGTGCGTCGTGGGTCGTGCCGATGGTGGCGGGGAGTGCGATGGTGGGGGTCACGTAGTCCTCCTCGCTCGTACGACCGGTGGGTGAAAACCGGCTGACGAGGAAGACTTTTGACCTCGAAAGGTGCGAAGGCCGCCGAACTTGGTTGCTTTTCGGGTGCTTTTCGCGAGAAGTGCTCAGCTTCGTCCGCGCGAAACCTCAGTGGAAGACTGCGGGCCGCCGTGGTTCGAGCACCTCGGTGAGCTCAGTGTTCACCCAGTGCATGCGGCGGACGGCGATGTCCGGGTGGTCCCCGAACTCGGTAGCCACCTCGGCCGCGCAGCCGTCACTGCCGTGCTGCAGGATCATGGCCGTCACCGCCGTCTCCACAGCCTGGCGCGTGGGGCACTGTGACGGCTGGAGATCGGAGACGAACAGTGCCTCCGCCGCCAGATCCCGGACAATCCTGATCATGTCGAACTCCCGATGATGACCTTGCCGTGCGCCGCAACTCGCTTTCTCATCCTTGCCCAGGCATCGCTCCGGCCCGGCTGCCACGCCGGGCGAATCGGAGGAAAGCGCCTGATGCATCACTTTCACAATAACTCCGCAGCATCGGGCCACGCCGCTGCTTTTCCGTCCCAACACCCCGCAAAGGGCAGTCCGTTCACAGCGAAGGGCCGGCTCACCGGAGCCGGCCCTTCGCTGCTCGTTTACGGGGTGGTGTTGTCGACTGCGGCGCAGTCCGCGGGGACGTCCTCGTCACAACCCTGATTCTGACCCGGCGGCTGGTTCGGCGGCGGGTCCTTGACCGTGGTGGAGGACGTCGACTCGCTCGCCGACGGGCTGGGCGATTCCGACGGCGACGAACTCTCCGACGGCGGTGGCGACGGCGGTGGCGACTTCGATGTCGACGGCGACGACGAGCTGACACTGGCCGAGGGGCTGCCCGACGGGCCCGCACTGGACGGGTCGGCGCTGCTGCTGGGTTTGCCGGAGACCGACGGCTTCGTCGTCGGCGTGACGGTGATGATGCCGCCGTCGCCGATCGAGACGCCGGGGATCGGCGACTTCGTCGAGCCCAGCTTCACCTGACCGTTCGCCAGGTGCTCCACGAACCGGGAGGGCTCACCCGGCTTGGCCGACACGAACGTGTCGCAGGGCGAGTCGTTGAGTGTGAAGGCCATCGGCGGGGTGTTGCTGCTCTTGTAGCGGCCGCTGATCGGCAACGCCACCGTCTTCAGCGGGTCGATCGCCGTCTCGGACGTGACCGTGACCCCGCCGCCCTTGGCCGCTTCCTGGACCAACTGGACGTCACCGTTGCCGGATACCACCTGGTCACCCGGCATGATGAACCAGAGCCTCCAGTCCTTGACCGGCACCGTCTCGCTGCGGTTGGCCACCGTGACCTGCGCCGAGAAGCGGCCGCCCTGGTCGGACCAGACGGCGTAGCTGACCACGCAGCGGGCCGCGACCGGCACCGTTCCGGCTGCGGGACCCGCGCCCTTGGCCGGCTCGTCGCGGGGATTGCCGGTGAGGGTCCAGCCGTAGGTGCCGACGCCGAGCAGCAGCACCCCGAGGGCCACCACAAGGATGCGGCGGGTCTTGGTGAACGGGCCGCCGACCCAACGCCGGCCGGTGGTCCGGGACTGCTGCCCCGAAGGCGGCGGCTGATTGCCGAACGCCGGGCGCAGACCGCTCTGAGACGGAGCGGCGTTGTAGACCGGGCCCGACGGCAGGTCGCCGAAGCGGCTGTTGCGGGCCGGTGGCGCGGCGGGCTCGGCCGGAGCCGCCGGCGAGACCGGACCGGCGGCGGGCGACACCTGCCCGGCGGCCGCGATCGCCAGGATCTCGGCGTACGAGTGCGGCGACGGCAGGATCGTCGTGTCCTCGCCCATCTCGTGCCACTCGGGCACGTAGCCGCGAGCCACCGAGGGCGCTCCGGCCGAGAGCGCGGCGAGGATGTGCGCCAGCTCGTCACTCGACGGCCGGTCGGCCGGGCGCTTCTCGAGGCACCGGCCCACCAGGGCGTCGACCTCGGGCGGCAGGCCGTCGACCGGTGGCAGCGGCTCGGGCTCGGTGTACTGGTGAGCCCGCAGCAGGGCCGTGGTGGTGCCCACGTCCCACGGCAGCTGGCCGATCAACGTGCGGTAGATGAGCAGGCCGACCGCGTAGACGTCGGTCGCCGGGCTGACCTGGCCGCCCTCGAGCCGCTCGGGCGCGAGGTAGGCTGGCGTGCCGAGCAGGCTGCCGTCGGGGTCGATGTCGTTCTCGCCGATCAGGGCCGAGATGCCGAAGTCGACGACCTTGGCTCCGGTGGGCGTGAGCATGACGTTGGCCGGGGTGACGTCGCGGTGGACGATGCCCCGCGAGTGCGCGGCGGCGAGCGCCGCGGCCACCTCGGCGGTTATCCGCACGGCGTGCTGCCAGGGCAGCTTGCGCGCGCGGGCCAGCACGGCGGCGAGCGACTCGCCGTCGATGAGCTCCATGACGACGTAAGGAACCGGCTCACCGTCGACGGTGGTCGCTTCCCCATAGTCGTAAACATTTGTAATATTCGGATGGCTGAGCCGAGCGGCCGCCTGAGCTTCCGCCCGCAGACGGCGCCGGAACGCCGGGTCCGCACTGGTCGACGGTGGCAGAACCTTCACCGCGACCTGGCGCCCGAGGACTTCGTCGAAGCCTCGCCACACCACTGACATCCCGCCGGCACCAAGCCGCTCGACCAGTCGGTATCTACCGGCCAGTAGGCTCGAACCGGGCAGGTCCGTCGTGCTCATGTGCCCCCACATGCGCGCTTCGAAGAAAACACCGTTTTGCACCGCCATGCGCCTCGGTGTCGGGGTGCCAGGCCAGGCCGGACGTTCCCCATCGACGGATCGGATGCTAGCCGATGAGCGGCCCCCTCACGATCCCGCGCACATACGGTCTTACCTGCGGTTCGTCACGGTCCGTTTCGGGACGGATCACACCAGCGACGGGCGCCCGTCCAGTACCCGAAAGTCGGATCTCTGACTGATTCCGCGAGCCATTGAACCAGGTGACCCCGGTTTGACCGATTAGTCGGAAGTTATGTCTGACGGAACTTCGTTACCCGCCGACAGGGAGCGAGTAACGATCGGTGACGCCACAATCACCCAACGCCATGATGCCGGATCGTCGACAAATGCTCGCCCTGGAGCAATTGTTGAAGGATCTACCAGTACAACCCCGCCTGATCGGTCAGCGCACCCCACTGATCAGCCTATTTCGTGTGCCAACCTCCGCGAACCGCCTGTCAAGAGTGATATCCGGGGACCGGAACTCGCTCGTTCCCCATTAGTGCTCTGGCCGGCGCGACGGCGGACCGGGGAGCACGAGCGGGCAGCGCCGGCACAACGGATCCGGCGGGCACGGCGCCGAGATCGGCGAGCAGGGCGAGCACCGGAGCGAGCTTCTCGTAGACGAGCAGGACGACGTCGCCCGGCTCGGCCATCCGCAGGGCCTCGGTCACGGCCTCGCGGAAACCCGGGACCCG
>DASRYP010000507.1:0-4608 GCA_035687165.1 Actinoplanes sp.
CTTCACGAGCAGCATCGCCCTGCCGCAGTTGCTCGAACTGCCGGTCGAGACGGGCGTCGGGCTCGGTCAGACCCTTCTCATCGCCGGTCTGGTTCTGGCCCCGAGTGGCCTCATGATGCTCCTGATGTCACCGGTCGCGTCGCGTCTCGGCCGGCGGCTCGGCGCCCGGGCGATGCTCGCGATCGGCGCCGGCATCTTGCTCTCCGGGGTCGGCCTCTGGCTGCTCGACCCGCCCGTTCGGGCCGCCCACGAGGCGCCCATCACGGCCGGCGAGCGGGTGCCACGGCGCAGCTGGCTCGGGCCGCGCTTCGTCGCCGTCCTGCTCGTCACGATGGCCGCGACCCTGGTCCTGGCCGGCACCGACGTCACGGTGGTGGCAGTCCTGCGCGAGAACGGTGAGCTCGGCTGGGCCAGCCTGGTAATGACCCTGTGGGCGTTCTATTCCCTGCTGGGCGGCTTCGCCTACGGCACGATCCGGCGCCGGCTGCCACCGGTGGTGCTGCTCGCTCCGCTGGCCGTCGCCACGATGCTGGTCGGTCTGGCCGGCGCGCACTGGTGGCTGGTCGCCCTGCTGCTGATCCCCGCCGGCGCGCTCTGCGCCCCCTTGATCACCGCGACGGCCGACGCGATCAGCCGCATGATCCCCGCCGCCGCCCGAGGCGAGGCGATGGGTTTGCACAACTCGGCCCTGACCGTCGGCGTGGCCCTGGGCGGCCCACTGGCCGGCGTGGCCGCCGACACCTTGTCCCCGTCCTGGGGTTTCGTCACCGTCGGCGGGGCCGGCGTCCTGATCGCCCTCCTGGTCCTCCCCACCGAGCTACGCCGCCGCCACGCCGCCGCAGACTCGGCCGTCACGCCCTCCGCCGCTGAGCACGCCGCGGTGGAACCAACCGGCACCACCTATGCCGCCGTGGGGCCGACCGCCGCAGGCTCCCGCGCAGACTGGCCCATGATCCCGCGTCAGCCCGTTCCCACCAGCTTGCAAAGGTTTCCCGACTCCGAACCCACTACCGACGGCGACACCCTGCGCACGAACGTCGAGCCCACGGTCACGCCGAAGCTGCCGGCTTAAGCGCGGGAGCAAGGAAACGAACGGTGGGGTCCGCGATCACGGGGAGGCTGCCAGCTTGTGGGTGGGAGCGGGGGGACGCGAAACGGCCCGCTCTCGTGGGGAGAACGGGCCGGATCGTGGCGCGGGTGTCAGTGGCGGTTGTTGTCGGTGTCCTCGGGGTAGGTGGCGCCGCCGTCGGACTCCTTGGTCAGAGGGCGGGCACCGCCCTCGGGCGGGCCGGCGATCGACTGCTCGCCGGCGGCCAACTCAGGGAACTTCGCGTCGAAGGCGGGGCGCTCGGAGCGGATGCGCGGCATCTTGTCGAAGTTGCGCAGCGGCGGCGGGGAGGACGTGGCCCACTCGAGCGAGTTGCCGTGGCCCCACGGGTCGTCGACGGTGACCAGCTGGCCGACCTTGTACGACTTCCAGACGTTGTAGATGAACGGCAGCGTCGACAGGCCCAGCACGAACGAGCCGAGCGTCGAGAACGTGTTCAGGAACGTGAAGCCGTCACTGGCCAGGTAGTCGACGTAGCGCCGCGGCATGCCCTTGGTGCCGAGCCAGTGCTGCACCAGGAACGTGGCGTGGAAACCGAGGAACGTCAGCCAGAAGTGGATCTTGCCCAGGCGCTCGTCGAGCATGCGGCCGAACATCTTCGGGAACCAGAAGTAGATGCCGGCGAAGACAGCGAACACAATCGTGCCGAAGAGCACGTAGTGGAAGTGGGCGATCACGAAGTACGAGTCGCTCACGTGGAAGTCGATCGGCGGGGAGGCCAGTAGCACGCCGGAGAGACCGCCGAAGAGGAACGTCACGAGGAAGCCGATGGCGAAGAGCATCGGTGTCTCGAAACTGATCTGGCCGCGCCACATCGTGCCGATCCACACGAAGAACTTCATGCCGGTCGGTACCGCGATGAGGAAGCTCAGGAAGCTGAAGAACGGCAGCAGCACCTGGCCGGTGACGAACATGTGGTGCGCCCACACCGACATCGACAGGGCGGCGATCAGCAGCGTCGCGGCGACGAGGCCCTTGTAGCCGAAGACCGGCTTGCGGCTGAAGACCGGGATCACCTCGGTGATGATGCCGAAGAACGGCAGCGCCACGATGTAAACCTCGGGATGGCCGAAGAACCAGAAGAGGTGCTGCCACAGCAACGGTCCGCCGGTCTCCACGTCGAAGACATGGGCGCCGAGCACACGGTCGGCGGCGAGGGCGAAGAGCGCGGCCGCCAGGAACGGGAAGACCATGATCACCAGGAGGCTGGTGACCAGGATGTTCCAAGTCATGATCGGCATGCGGAACATGGTCATGCCGGGGGCGCGCAGGGTGAGCACCGTGGTGATCAGGTTGACGCCACCCAGGATCGTGCCCAGACCCGAGAGGGCCAGGCCGACGACCCACATGTTGCCGCCGACGCCCGGCGAGTGCAGCCCGTCGCTCAGCGGGGTGTAGGCGAACCAACCGAAGTCGGCCGCGCCGCCCGGGGTCAGGAACCCGCTGATGGTGATCGTGCCGCCGAACAGGTAGAGCCAGTAGGCGAACGCGTTCAGACGCGGGAAGGCCACGTCGGGAGCACCGATCTGGATCGGCACCACGAAGTTCGCGAAGGCGAACACGATCGGCGTCGCGAAGAACAGCAACATGATCGTGCCGTGCATCGTGAACAACTGGTTGTACTGCTCGGGCGAGAGTAGTTGCATGCCCGGGCGAGCCAGCTCGGTGCGCATCAGCAATGCCATGAGGCCGCCGAGCATGTAGAACACGAAGGCCGTGATCATGTACATGATCCCGATCTGCTTCGCGTCCGTCGTGCGCAGGATTCGGGCGAATGCCGAACCCTTGACCTGCCGCCGGACCGGGTATGGCCGGGTCACGATCGGCTTAGGCGCAACGGTCGTCACGAATAGCCTCCGTCGTCTCGTTCGTCCCACTCAGCACGCCCGAAGGGAAAGGCGTACCTCGCAGGCAGAATAGTCCCCCGCCGACCTCTCGCGGGCGGGGGGTTACCAAAGAGGTCAACTGCGGATTGTGCCTGCACTCAGGCGGGCTGGACGAGCGCCCGGTAGTGATCAGCGAAGATCCGCAGACCACGCCTGCGCAGCATGGGGTCGCGCAGCGCGGGGGGCACGTCCCGAGTTCGATCACGCTCACGGGTGCGATCGCGCACCTCGGTGCAGCGGGGTCGGCGCCGGGATTCGAACGCCCGGAGGACCGCGGGGATGTCGTCAGGGAGTTTCCGCAATTCCTCGCCGAGCACGACGGCATCCTCGAACGACATGGCCGCGCCCTGCGCGAGGGTCGGGGCGGTGGCGTGGGCCGCGTCGCCGACCAGCACCACGGGACCACGCGACCAGGTGTCGAGCACGACCTCGTCGGTACGCGCGATCTGCACCTTTTCCAGGGCCTTGAGGATCGCCGGGACCGGACCGCCGAAGGAGCCGAACAGCTCGCGCACCCGGTCGATCGGGTCGTCGGGGTTGGGCTCGTCGGGGGCGGTCTCGTCGGCGTGGAAGTAGAGCTTGCGGCCGCCCATCGGCATCACCACGAATGAGGACCGGCGCCCGAGCAGCGCCGTCCAGTCGCTGAGCGGGGGGCCACCGGTGATCACCGAGCGGTAGACGATCTGACCGGTGGGCACGGCCGGGCCACCCAGGCCGGCCTTCGTACGGATCGAGGAGCGGCGACCGTCGGCGCCGACGACCAGGTCGTATTCCGCGACGCTGCCGTCGCCGAACTCGACCTTGGCGGTGGCGTCGAAGATCTCGAGGTCGCGGACCGCGGTGTCATAGCGGACCTCGCCGCCGACGCCGGTCAGAAGGACCTGCTGCAGATCGGCGCGGGACAGCGCACGCGACTCGCCGACCCCGGCCCAGAGACCGGCCACGTCGAGTTCGAAAAGCTCACGGCCGCGGGCGTCGAGGACGACCTGACGAAAGATGAGGTCGCCCAGGGGTCGGAGCGGCGCGTCGAGCCCGAGTTGGCGCAGGGCACGCGACGCGTTGCCGGGCAGATAGATGCCCGCGCCCGGAAGCATGGAGGCGGGCAATTCCTCGACCACGTCCGGCCGGAAACCGGCGAGCCGCAGGGCCCGGGTAGCGGCCAACCCGGCGATTCCGGCGCCCACCACCAGGATGCGCAACGTCATCGCAGCCTTGCCTCCCACCCGTCGGACACGCGTCGGAGCCAAGACACTACCCCGAGCCATTGCCGGAAGAAACCCGTGATCATCGAGATCTCCGAATTGTTCGCTTGGCTGCCATGTCATCACTCTCGCACAGGCGTATGACGAATTACGCCCGTGTATTTTCGCCCTGGCCGGGAAGACAATGAGGGCATGCCGGACCGTCTGACCGAGTATCGACGCAAGCGGGACGCCACTCGCACTCCCGAGCCCATCCCTGCCCAGGCGGCTCCGGCGGCTCCGGCGGCTCCGGCGGCTCCGGCGGCTCCGGCGGCAGATGATCAGAAACGGTTCGTCATCCAGCAGCACCACGCCCGCAGCCTCCATTGGGACGTCCGCCTGGAGCGCGACGGCGTCCTGGTCTCCTTCGCCG